>NZ_WOEI01000032.1 GCF_009733925.1 Streptobacillus canis
CCAGCTAAATTAGTTGCATATGCAGGTCTTGATTGTACAGTTAGACAATCTGGTAATTTTAATGCTCAATAATCTACTAGAATGTCTAAACGTGGACCAGCATTATTAAGATATGCTTTAATTAATGCTGCTTGGCAAATTTCACTTTTAAACAATACATTTGCAAAATATTATCAATTAAAAAGAAATCAAGGTAAAAGACATTACTCTGCTTTGGGTCATGTTGCTAAAAAGTTAATTCATGTTATATTTAAAATCCTTAAGGATAATGTTGCCTTTGATCCTGAATCTTTAAGATAATTAATATTGTTTAAAAAGCACATCATTTAGTGCTAATTTTGTTATGTCTAAAATTTGATAACCTATCCAACTATATTTTTATTAATTTATACTTGACAAATCATAGTTGGGCTCCTTCAACTTTACTAATTTATAGTTATTATATGTTCAAAAAATACAAAAGTCAAATCACTTCTCTCAGTCTAAAAATATTTAAAAACAAGGTTTTTGGGAATATTTAAAATTAAAATTTTTTCAGTATTAAAAAGAAAAAGGCCAAAATTTTTGGCCTAAAAATCAAAAAAATTATTTAAAATGTATAACCTGCTTCAAATCCAACTATACCTTTTCCATACCCTGCATAAAACCCTACATTGTATTTATCATTTATTTTTCCACCTAGGGTAACTTTTCCTATAAAATTAGGTACAACAGATATAAGAGAAGTATCATTATTTGTTACTTTTACAATTCCTACTCCTGTTCCTGTTTCTAATCCTACGTAAAATTTATTTTTTGTACCCTCTACTTTAACATTAAAATCTACTTCAAACCCAACATTAGCTGTCATTCCTCCGCCAAAAGCTGGTGGATACACATAAGTATCTCCAGTAACTGAAAGCTCCGGTCCAAATGTAATGTCAAAATTTCTATTTATTTCAGCTTTCCACTCCGGAGTATAACTTACATTTAATGTTGGTGAAAGAATTGTCAATCCTACTCCTCCTTCAACTTTATGTTTTGGACCTGTAATTTTTGCTGAAAATGAAGTCAAACCAGCTACAATTGCTAATACTAATAACGTTTTTTTCATTTTTCCTCCTAAACTTTATTATTTTAACTATTGTAACATTTTATAAAATAAATGCACAAAATATTATTATATCAAAGTAATTTTTATGTTAAAATTATTTTGTTTTAGGATTATATGAAGAAATCACAATTTCATCATATTTTATTTCCTCTATATTTAATTTTTCTAGTATTAATTTTTGGTATATTTCTAGAAACATTTTTATAGGGGATTTATTTTTATATTTAGATTTATATAAACTATTCATATTTGATATTATGTAATTTATATCATCTTGTGTGTAATTATCAATATCACGTGATTTTGGTATAAATCTTCTTAATAAAGTATGTATGTTCTCTACATGTGGTTTTTGATTTGGACTTTTAGGATCACAATAAAATATTTTACATCTACTTGTATAGGAATCATATACACTTTTACATATAGCATCGAATTTTAAAAATTCACTACCTTGATCTGTTAACAGGAGTCCAAATAATCTTCTAAAATTTCTATGCCCTATTCTTTTTTCTAACCAATCAAATATTTTAACTATACTTTGTGGTTGTTTATTAGCTATAAATAGAGTCATTAAATACCCTTTTACTTGATTTACATTACTTCCATGTACTAAGTCTAATTCACATATTGTACAATTTTTGTTTTCTTCAACATATTTTAAAAAATCTTTATACTCTTTGCCACTTAGAAGTTCTTTTCTACTAATTAGTTGATAACTTTCTTTTTTATTTTCTTCTTTCATTTTCTTTATTTTCTTTTTATTGTATTTAATAATCCCCTTATCAATCCAGTTATATATTGTTTTTTTAGAAATTTTTTCTTCATATTCCATCTCTAGATAACTGAGTATATGTGTTATTGGTTGTCCCTTTTTTAATCCTTTTTGTATTGTAGGTAATAGTTTTTCTTGTTTACTACCTTTACTTGTTCTCTTATTTCTATCATATGATTCCTGTGCTATTTTAGGATCATAAATTACATAATCATAACTACAAGTATTACTTTGATACCTAGGGCATTTATTACATACTATTGGTTGTTTCTTTAATAAATCACATATATGAAATTCTACATCTTCTATATGATTGCCTATAGATTTATCGTTAAATTTTAAAATCCTTCTATTTCTAATTTCTCTCATTATCGTATGATATGATACATCTAATATTTTTGCTATTTCTGTAATTGTTTTACCTTCTCTTATGTATAATTCTAATCTTATTCTATCTTCATATTTTAAATTTTGTTTCATTTTTATTAATCTTTCTTTTGAACAAATTTGTGCATTTGATATTTTTGACTTTTGTGTATTTGTTTTTACACTATGCAATCGTGACTTTTACAACCTAACTTAAAAAAACACCTCTCAGGCTTGCAAATACAACTCTTTTTTTGTGAAGTATTTATTTAACAATTGTGTTACAATGTGATATAATTTTAATAATAATAAATTTTGAAAGTAAGTTGAATTCAATGTTTTTAGCAATAGTCCCAACAAAAAATAATATACACGTTTACGCTAAACGTAAATATAGAGATCCTAAAACTAGAAAATTAGTAACTAAAACTTACTCAAAACTTGGCTCTGTAAGTGGTCAAGATAAACTTAATGAAGAGCAAATAAAATACTTCAATGCTCTTATCGATGAATTAAATAAAAAAGAAGAAATCGAAAAAAACTTAATAGGAAAGAAATAAATATAGATGAAAATTTTGATATTAACAATATAATTTCTAGAAAGAATCTAGGAACTTTATTCATTTCAGATATATTTGAAAAACTTAACATTTCAAATACATGTTACGAACTTAAAAATAAAGAACACTACTCTATTGCTGAAGTATTAAGGTTTCTTGTATACACTAGAATACTTTTTCAAAGTTCTAAATTAGATAATATAAAATATATTGAACAAATGCCTGATAAATTCAAATTTCAATTACATGACATATATAGAGCTTTAAAAGTTTTTTCTGAAAACAAAACAAAAATTTTAAATGGTGTTCATCAATTTTTATCTCACAATTTTAATATAGACAAATCATTTACTCATTATGATGTTACTAATTTTTACATGTATACTGATATTAATGATGAACAACAATATGCTCAATATGGATATAGTAAAGTAAATAATGGTAAGCCTATTGTACAGATGGGTTTAGTTACAGATAAAAATGGTATACCTTTAACTTACAAAATTTTTCATGGAAATACTCCAGATATTTCTACTTTAATACCATTTATTGAAGAAGCTAAAAAAGAATACAACTTTAAAAATAGTGTCATTATCGCTGATGCTGGACTTATCTCTTCAAATAATATAGCTGAAATATTAACAACAAATAGTAGTTACATAATTAAAGATAGAATTAAAAATATGAATGCAGATTTAAAAGCAATATTTGAAAAGACTATTAAAACTACTTTAATTGAAGCTGCTAATAAAGATAATGATACTGATAGAAATAAAGTATATACATACGGTATCTCTATAGCTAAAAATAAAAGAGTAATAACAACGATTAATGAAAAAAATGAAGAGGTTAAAAGAAATCTTAATTTAGATGAAAGATATATTTTCTTCTTTTCTCCTAAATATAAAAGACTTTTAGAACATAATAGAGAAGAAGTTTTAGAAAGAACTAAAGATAATTTAGAAAATCAAAACAAAATGGAAAAGAAAATACAAAAAAGAAACAAATTTGTAAAAGAAAATATTCAAATAGTTAATGCTCTTACTGGTGAAATTGTTGAAAGTAATCTAGAAACTTTAAAAGAATATGAATTGGATGAAAATTCTATAAAAGAAGATGCTAAATATGATGGATTCTCATTAATAGTTACTAATTTAGATCCTAAAGAAAATATTGATTCATATATATTAGAAACGTATTCTAAACAATATCAAATAGAACATATATTTAGAACTACAAAAACAGTTTTAAAAGCAAGACCTATTTTTGTATCTAAAAATGAAGCTATTGATGGACATTTTTTAACATGTTTCTTATCTTTATTAATAATAATGTTAATAAGACAAAAACTAAAAAACAAATATTCTATAGATGAAATTATGAAAACATTAAAAGAACATAATTATGTACATATAACTGATGCTAATGAATGTTTAATAGATTTATATAATAAATTTAGATTAGGTGATATAAAAAAATATCATACACCTAATACAGTAAAGCAATTACTTGCAAACACAAGAGAAAATAAGCAAAGAAGGAAGAAATTGTAACCTGTTAACTGGAAATTTAAATAGGGCTCAAACAGTAGTAAATACTAATATTAGAACCCTATTTTTTTAATTTTACCTGTAAAACTTAAGATAAAATAAAAATCAAGTAAGTACCTATTCTTATCCCAATTTTTCTTAAACATTTAATTTTATAAATATTTAAAAAACAAAAAACTCCATTAAATATGTCCTATTGAAATGAAAAAAATTATATGATATAATTGGTTGTAAATTAAAATTATTTAGGAGGTACTTTACATGGCAGTAAAAGTAGCAATTAACGGATTTGGAAGAATAGGAAGATTAGCATTAAGATTAATGATTAACGATCCTAATTTTGATGTTGTAGCCGTTAACGATTTATCAGATGCTAAAACTTTAGCTCATTTATTTAAATATGACTCAGCTCAAGGTAGATTTGATGGAACAGTAGAAGTTAAAGAAGGAGCATTTGTAGTAAATGGAAAAGAAATTAAATCTTTCGCAGATGCAGATCCTAAAAACTTACCTTGGGGAGAATTAGGTGTAGATGTAGTATTAGAATGTACAGGATTCTTCACAAAAAAAGAAAAAGCTGAAGCACATATAGAAGCTGGAGCTAAAAAAGTTGTTATTTCAGCACCTGGACAAGGAGATTTAAAAACAGTAGTATTCAATGTTAACCATGAAATTTTAGATGGAACAGAAACTGTAGTATCAGCAGCTTCTTGTACAACTAACTGTTTAGCACCTATGGCTAAAGTATTATCAGATAAATTTGGAATTGAAGCAGGAACAATGACAACTATACATGCTTATACAGGAGACCAAAATACTTTAGATGCACCTCATAGAAAAGGAGATTTAAGAAGAGCTAGAGCGGCGGCAGCTAACATAGTTCCTAACTCAACTGGAGCAGCTAAAGCAATAGGATTAGTTATACCTGAATTAGCTGGTAAATTAGATGGTGGAGCACAAAGAGTTCCTGTAGTAACTGGTTCATTAACTGAACTTGTTTCTATATTAAATAAAGATGTTACTAAAGATGAAATTAATGCAGCTATGAAAGCGGCAGCTAATGAATCATTTGGATACACTGAAGAAGAATTAGTATCTTCTGATATAATTGGATTAAAAGTTGGTTCATTATTTGATGCAACTCAAACTAAAGTATTTAAATTAGCTGATGGAAAAACTTTAGCTAAAACAGTATCTTGGTATGATAATGAAATGTCATATACTGCACAATTAATTAGAACATTAGATTACATTGTTAATTTATCTAAATAAGATATTTAAAATATAGATGTTTCACATCTTTGTGAAGCATCTTTTTATTTGCTAAAAAGATAAAAAAGTCTTGACAAAATCAAACTTTTTAGTATATACTTATATAGTAAAATTTCCTTTCCCACAAAGGAACCGTTATTCACAAAAAAATTAGGAGGATAGAAGTGAATAAAGATACAAAAATGCAAAAAAAAGAAGAAGTAGTAAGAAATTGGCACTTAGTTGATGCTGAAGGATTAGTACTTGGAAAATTAGCAGTAGAAATTGCTAAAAAATTAATTGGAAAAGATAAAGTTAGTTACACTCCACACGTTGATGGAGGAGATTATGTTGTTGTAGTAAATGCAGAAAAAATAGCAGTTACTGGTAAAAAATTAACTGATAAAAAATATTACAGACATAGTGGATTCCCTGGAGGATTAAAAACTAGAACATTAGAAGAAATGCTTGCTAAAAAACCAACTGATGTATTAAGAAAAGCTGTTGAAAGAATGTTACCTAAAAACAAATTAGGAAGACAAATGATTAACAGACTAAAATTAAATGTAGGACCAACTCATTCAAATGAAGCTCAAAAACCTACAAAAATGGAAATATAGGGAGGTATTTAAGTGAGTAAACAATTTTTAGGAACAGGTAGAAGAAAAACATCAGTAGCAAGAGTAAGATTAATACCAGGTCAAACAGGTGTTGTAATTAACGGAAAAGAAATGAGAGAATTTTTTGCTGGAAGAGAAATATTAGCAAAAATAGTTGAGCAACCATTAGAATTAACTGGGACATTAAATAAATTTGGTGTAATGGTTACAGTTCATGGTGGAGGAAATACTGGTCAAGCTGGAGCTATTAGATTAGGTATTTCAAGAGCCTTAGTAGAAAATGATTCTGAATTAAAGGCTGGATTAAGAGAAGCTGGATTCTTAACAAGAGATTCACGTATGGTTGAAAGAAAAAAATACGGGAAGAAAAAAGCAAGAAGAAGCCCACAATTCTCAAAACGTTAATATTATTAACAATAAAACAAAAATCAATAAAAGGCATAAACTTAGTATTTATGCCTTTTTATTATATTTATATTTTTATTCATAACGAAATAAAATTTATGAATTCCCTAAGTTTTAAACTTTTTTTTGTTAAATATTAAAAAATATAGTATAATAAAAGTATAAAATTATAAGTATTTTGACAACTTTTATAATTAAGAAAGAGGTTAAATTATGATAGAATACGAAAAATCTAATCGAAAAGTTTCATTTAAAGTTACAAATGAAGAAGAAAGAAATATAAATTCTGAAATAAGATTATTAGATATATCTTATGATAAATTTTTTTTAATTTTATTAAATTATTATAGTTCTCATAAAGTAAAAAAAGAACTAATTAAAACTACCCCTATCGAAGAATTAAATAAAAAAAGTGGAAAAATTCAATTTAATATTGATGAAAATCTATACAATAAAATTATAGAAATTGTAACCAAAGAACATGGATATAATTCAAAAAATGAAAAATCTATGTTTTTTAGAGACATGTGTTACACATTTTTTAATGAAAGCAACTCTAAAAGAAAAGAAATAATCTATGGAAAAATTATAAATAAAATAAAAGAAGCCAAAACACAAAATAAGAAAGTAAATTTCATATATAATAACGAAAACAAAAGTGTTACACCAATAGATATAAAGGAAGATAAAGAAAAGCAACACTTATACCTATTAGCTTATGATGAAAATAGCGAAGATAATTTTATTAATTTTAGAATTGATAAAATTTTAGAAGTAAGTCAATCATTATATCCAGCAGTTGATTTATCTAAAGATGAGTCCTTAATTCAGGTACTAAGTGAAATATATTTAAATTACAGCCCTTTCCTAAATTTTTCAAATATAAAAGTAATAGCTAAATTTACAGAAAAAGGTAAAAAAATATTAAAAGATATTTCAGTTAATAGGCCTTATTTTAATGTTGAGGATTTAAAAAATACTACAATTAAATTCAATTGCAGTATAAAACATGCTGAAATATATTTTTCACAGTTTTATAATGAAGTTGAAATACTTGAGCCAATAGAATTAAGAAATATATTTAAAAAGAAACTAAAAGAAACCTTAAAACTATATGAGAAAACTGGTGAATTATAATATGGATAAAAATCAAACAGAAAAAATGGAAGAATTATTTAATGAATTACAAAAAGATGAAATAGAATACGAAAAAATAAAAGAAGCAGAAAAGAAAACTGTATTTCTAGGAAATATGAAAAACGATTTTTTAATATTAACTTCAATAATAAAAGAATACTATAATGGAGATTTCTATATTCCAAGTTTAGATTTAACAATCATAATAGCCACTATTTCATATGTACTATTGCCCTTGGATGCAATACCTGATTTTATTCCAATTGTTGGATTTGTAGATGATATCACAATAATAAAATTATGTTTATCAAAAATAACAGAAACATTAAATAAATATAAAAAATACAAAGAGAATAAATAAAAAGGTGATTCAGGATTAAATCCTGTATTACCTTTTTTTCTGTATAATTTAATTACCAAACAAAATTAATAAAAAGGAGTGATAAACATGACCTCTAAAATCAAATTTATCTTTTCCAACTCTATTTTATCAATTATATCAAGTCCCACTCTTCACTAAATCACTTAACAAATATCGAAATTTCTATTAATAATTTTCACCTCTCTTAACTTTCATTACATATTGATGTCATATATTTAACTGTTGTGTTTACTATTGATATTAATAATATTTCTAAATATAAATTCCATAATATCCATGGTCAATAAATAACTTCTGTAACTCTAATGGACTATTATTTTATTTAATATAATTTGCAATATTTAATATTAATCAATAAAAATATATAAATTTTAATATATTCCTTATTTCCTGTAGAATAATAAAATCAGTTTATATAATATAAACTTTTGGGTACAAATATCTAAAATAAAGATATAAACTCATTTATCTCTTATCAATAATTTTTATAATACTTTAAAATATTAATATAATAACAAAAAGAAAGCATATACACTGAAAAAGGAGTTTTGTCTTAGCAATAACTAATGAAATAAAAGAAAAATATTTAGATAAAAATAATATATCAAGACATTAAAAAAATTTTTAAATTAAATTATAATAAGGAAATAATATTGAAGAAAAATAACATTTTCTATTCAGCTATATCTAAAATTTAGATATATAGATATACACTAAAAAATATATCAAATATAGATTAAAAAATTTTTTTATATCTTATCTATTTATAAAAAAAAGGTGTAGAATCTATATATGAAAGGAGAGTGTTATTTATGAGTTCTATTATAAAAGTTCCTAGAATTATTATAGATGATAAATCAGGAAATATAACTAATAAATTGAGACTTAAAAATGAAAAAATAAAGTTTGAGCAACAAATTCAAATAGAATATAAAATATTATTAGATGAATTAAACACTAACATTCAAACTATTGAATCTCTTAACTTATCTAAGATATTAAAGTTTATTTCTTTTAAGAAATACCAAGAAGCACTTGATATTATGTGTCATATTAGAAAAAAATATTTAATCTCAAACTTAGAAGAAGAAATTATAATGATATTAGATAATCTATATAAAAGTATTTCTAATAAAATATTTGATAATGAAAAAATATATTTCGAAAAAATATTAGAAGAAATTAAAGATAAAAAGAAAACTTGTAAAAATATAACAGAGGCAAACAATTATGTTGAAATAACTAAATTAAAAATAAATAGATTGATTGATAAATTAGATTTAGCATATCAATATATAGAATCATTAAAACTAAATGGCTTTATAATTAATGAAATTAGCTATGATGAAAATACCAATAACTTAATTATTTATTCTGAAAATACAGGTAAATTTTTAGATTGTATGATAACAGATGAAAAAATAGAATACAAGATGGAAAATTATGAAGGAGACGCTTGTTTAAGTGATGTAGAAAAAATTTTAGAAACAGCAAATAATTTATATAATTTAAATTTAGAAGTAGGCGAATATGAAGGGCTTCCTAATTATCAACATATTGAAACAGTAAATAAAAATTTATATGAGGAGAAGTGATAAAATTGGTAGAATGGTTAAAAAACTATAAACATGATTTAAATATTAAAAAAATGATAATACTTTATGGAAATATTCATGATTATGTATATGATAAATTTGATTATACTGCGAACATAAAAAAAGCATTAGATATATTAGAAAAAAATGAAAAAAAAACAATAAAATATAATTTTTTAACAGGAATAGATTTTGGCACATTAGATGAATCAATAATTTATGAAATAATATCTAATGTAAATAAAGATAGATATAGTCTTTATAATGGACTAATAGTTGTTAAAACAAATGTAAGAAATAGAAGAAATAATTTTGAAACTAATGGAAATGTCTCAATTCCAGTTGAAAACAATATGACAAATATGGATATTGTAAAACAAGATTTTAAAAATTTTTCAGATTTTGCAGCACTAATTTATAATAATTCAAAAGAAGATTTAATCCCCATAAATTATTTTATTGAAGTTGGAGATGGAATATTTGGTAAAATAAGATCTGATGAAGTCCTAAATGAATTTGAAAGAAGAATATATTATAATTTAATAAATGCCACATATAATTTTAAAAATTCTCAAATTATTATAAATGTAGATAATTTATCTACAATACCTCGAGATTTATATTTAAATAATCCTTATGTAAGTAAAATATTCATTCCTCTTCCAAGTAGAAGTATTAGGAGAGAATATTTTGATAAAAAAAGATATAATTTTAATATAAAAACGTCTGAAGAAAATGAATTTATAGATAGTTTAGATGGTATGAGTTTAATAGAAATGAAACAAATTGGAATTTTAACAAAATTAGAAGAAAATCTCAATAAATCATATAAAGATATTCTCAGTCAATATAAATATGGTTGCTTAAAAAATGCATGGAATGAATTAGATAAAAATAAATTATTAAAAATAAAAGAAATTTTAAAAATTAGAGTTAAAGGTCAAAATGAAGCAATAGATAAAGTCGGAAATATTTTAGTAAAAGCATATACTGGAATTTCTGGTATAGGTCATTCCTTATCAAATAAAAAACCTAAAGGAATTCTTTTTTTTGTTGGTCCTACAGGAGTTGGTAAAACTGAACTTGCTAAATCAATAGCAGAGTTTGTATTTGGCGATGAAGAATCATGTATTAGATTTGATATGAGTGAATACAACTCTGAACATAGTGACCAAAAACTAATAGGTGCTCCTCCAGGTTATATTGGATATGAAGCTGGTGGTCAATTAACAAATAAAATAAAAGAAAAACCTTTTTCAGTAATATTATTTGATGAAATAGAAAAGGCTCATAATAAAATATTAGATAAATTTTTACAAATATTAGAAGATGGTAGATTGACTGATGGTAAAGGAGAAACGGTATATTTTTCAGAAAGTATAATAATCTTTACATCAAATATAGGCACAGATAAAATTGATTCAAACGAATCTGACTCTAACTTCAAATTTAAAAATTCTGTTGTGGAGTATTTTAATAACATTTTAAAAAGACCTGAAATATTAAATAGAATTGGACTAGATAATATCATAACATTCAATTTTATAACTGATTACAAAATATTCATCGAAATAGTAAAAAGTAAAATAGAAAATATTAATAAATTTTTAAAAGAAAAATATGAAAATAGTAAAATAGAAATAAAGAATATTGACAATACACTATATAATTTAGTTAGTAATTCAAACATTAATTATGGGGCAAGAGGAGCATTAAATGATATGGAGAAATATCTAATTGATCCTTTATCAATATTCCTTTTTAAAAATGATATATCTAATTCAATAATTTTAGCTAAATATAATAAAAAAGAATCTAAATTTAATTTTGAGGTAATTAAATGAATAAAAATACAATAAATATATACTCATATATAGAAGCAACTAAAAGTGAAGGTCCTGGGGTTAGATTTTGTATTTGGTTTCAAGGATGCCTTAAAAGATGTATTGGTTGCTGTAATACAAAATTATTAAAAATAGAAAAAAAGAATATTCTCCTTATTGATGAAATCTGTCAAAAAATATTAAACGCAAAAGAAAAATATAATATTGAAGGAGTGACATTTTTAGGTGGAGAACCTATACTTCAAATATATGGTTTAATTAATATTGCAAATTATGTTAAAAGTCTAGGATTAACTAATATTGTATTTTCTGGATACTATAAATCTGAATTAGAAAAAATGCTACCAAATGAAATAGATACCCTTTTTAAAATAATTGATGTATTAATAGATGGTCCATTTGAAATAAATAATTTAGATAAAAAAAGAAGATGGATAGGATCTTCTAATCAAAATATTCATTTTTTTACAAATAATTATAGCATAAAAGATTTCGAAGGAAAACTTAGTAGTTTAGAAATAAGATTAAAAGATAAAGAATTAATTATTAATGGATACCCATTAAAGAAAGGAATAATAAAATGAAAAATATAATAAGAATAGCTGATTTAAATACTAAGGGTAAAAATGAAATTAAAGAAATAATTGTAAAAAAACTTTATATGCCTGATATAGATTTATATGAATTTGGAGCTGTCGATGAAATTCCAAGTCTTGCTGAAACAAATGAAGAGTCAATTTTTAGAGCATATGAAGACCTTTTTATAACATTAAGAAGAGCAAGAAGAACAAAAATATTTTCATCTTTAATTAAAAATGATTTAAATTGCCAAGGAGTTTTTCAATTTTTAAATTTACTAAATATAGATTATCAAAACGAATCTTATTTATACATACAAAATCAAAATGAAAACTATAACAATTGTTGTATATTTATTGATAAAAATGGACATTTAGCAATATATGAATATAGTTATACAAATGCAATATCTAAAATATTAGTGACACAAGATATGGATTCAATAATTAAGTTTTGTTCTAATTTCATTTCATTAATTCAAAATACAAAATTAATTAAAAATGAAATGAGATTATTCCAATTTAATGATAAAAGTGAAAAGGAAATAAAATCTTTTTTATTTAATTATTTAGTACAAAATGAGAAACTAATTGAGATTGAAAAATATAAAGAAAATGGATATGAATTAACTGGAGAATATAAAGATTTAAAAAATGTCTACACTAAATTAGGAAAAATAAATTATCTTAAACTAGTAAAATATGACCTTGCAATTCAAAACATATATGATTTTTTTGAATTTTTAGGAATAGATATCAATGAGATTATAAATAATAATCAAAATATATTATTAGAAAGAACCCACAAATTAACAATAGAACTTATGGAAAATGATGAATTAAAAATAGAATTAATAAATAGTGAAAATAATACTTTACTAGAAAGTTACAGTATTAAGGGGGTAAAAAAAATAATCGATATATTAGATAATTTATATAATTTGATATTTATAACATCTAACAACAAGAAAAAAATAATAGAATATCTATTTAACTATAAAGAACATAATGTAAAATGATGATATTTAAAAATCTTTTTATCGTTTATTTGGATTAAGATTTAAAATATGATATAATCTTAAACAACTTAATAAGTTGGAGGAATTTTTATGAATAAATGGTTTTATAGAGCTATTTCAGTATTTATAGCTACACTAGCTTTACTTTTTTTTAAAACACCTAAAATATATATTTATATTCTAATTATACTTATAGTTATTTTAATAATTTTAGGTTTTTTATATAAGAATATTAACTCTGGCCAAGGATGTATAGTTTCAAACCGTATTTCTGTTGATGGTGAAAATGTTGGATATTGTTATAGACAAGAAGAAAAATTAGGAAATAATGATAGTGGATGGAGATTTTTTGCAGGTGATGAAGATGAAAATTATTTAAAAAATCCAGATAATTTTGGAGTCTATAAATTAAGTATAATCTGTAATCTTGATAAAAATGTAAAAGAAATTCTAAAATCTCCTTACGGAACAGAACTTAGAGTTAATGAAGAAGGAAGATTAGTAAAGGTGGAAAATAAATAAATGAAAAAATTTTTGATAACATTAATATTTTTACAAAATATAATATTTCCATTAGAAGAAGTAAATATTATAAATAATTTCAAACAGGGAAAATATATAGATAAATTAGAAGATGGTTCAATTGAAAAAGGAACATATATAAACCATTTAAAAAATGGAGAGTATATTTTAGAATATCCTGATCTTAATCTTACTCTTAAAGGGACTTATTTCAATAATCTTTTACACGGTATAGAAAAAATTTATAAAAACAATGATCTTGTTGGAGAAATTTCATATTTTCAAAATGAAGTTTTAGGAAATCAACTAGAATATATTGAAGAGCTTACTCGTACAGGTTATATGGGAATGTATAAAAATGGTTATTTTGAAATGAAAACAGATGATTCAATAATTACATATAAAGAAGAAGATGAATTAATTAATGGTCAGGTTATTATAAATAAAAATAACGGTGATAAAATTTATTTATCTTTTTTTGAAGGTATAAATTTAGGAGATATTAAATATGTAAATAAAAATGGAGATATTAAATATTATGAATATTTATTTGATATAGAAAATATAACTCCAATAGAAGAAAAATTTTTAGAAAATATCTATATGTATTTAGAAGAAGGAAATGTTAAAAAAGAAAATAATTTAAAACAAGGTCCTGTGAAAATTCAAATAAATGATGCAACAATCGAGTATAATTATATAAATAATGAAATTACTGGTAATGTTAAACTTACCTTTCCAAATGTTACTAAACAAATTTCATTTATTAAAGGAAAAAGAGAAGGTACTTCTATTTATAATATGTATAATTTAATAGAAACTAGAAATTATAAAAATGATTTATTAGACGGAGAAACAACACTCTTTAATCAACATATAACATACTTTAAAGGTAAAGTAATTAAAATTATAAAACAAATAAATGAAAATAGTAAATTAATCACTAATTTTATAAATGAAAAACCTGTAGGTAATTTAATATTAATTGAAGATGAACAAGAAAAAATTATTGGTTTTTTTGATGAAAATCATATATTAATTTCTGACGGTAAAAAATATGCAAAACAAGAAGATAAGCTTGAAATGCATGGAACATCAGATAATATAATCTATGTTATTGCAATAAAAAAAAATGGTGAAAAAAGACAATATAAGTCATTAAATGACTATCAAAAAGATAATGAATACGTTATAATTGAAAAAGGGGCTGTTCCGAAATAGCTCAAAAAATAACGGAGAATTCTAGAATTTTTTAGAATTCTCCAATTTTTTTTGAAATAATATATTTTATTATTAAAATCCATATTTTTATACAACACTAAATTGAGGGTTGTACCCTCATATCAAAAAAAGTTAAATTCAAGATTATGCAATTACTTCTTTAAGTTTGTATAAATTTATATTTTCTCTATTTTTTCTAATATCATTTATATATTTTCTTAAATTAAACCCTAAAGCATACATTGCAAATTCTAGCTTAGTTCTTTCTAAACCTTTTTTTCTAAATCTATCATAAT
>NZ_WOEI01000033.1 GCF_009733925.1 Streptobacillus canis
CACATTGAAACATTTATGAATAATTATCCAAGAAAAATTTTCAATGCTTTAACATCTAATCAAGTTTATGAGTGTCTATTAAATCTAGCTTAATTAAACTTTTGGACACTTACTATTTTAATTTAGGGATTTATCTGAACTTTATTATTTGAATCTTTTTATAGTCACTTTTAAACAAAGTCTACAAACTCTATTTTACGATTTCTAATTTAACTTTAGTAATCCCTTTATTTAGATCCTCAATTTGTTTAAATGCTGCTTTACTCAAATCAATTACTCTACCTTTAATATATGGTCCTCTATCATTAATTCTTACAACAATTGATTTACCATTTCTTAAGTTTGTAACTTTTACTTTTGTACCAAAAGGTAACTTTTTATGTGCAGCTGATATCTTCCAAGTATCAAAAATTTCTCCACTTGCAGTCTTTCTACCATTCCATCTTTCTCCATAATATGAAGCTATTCCAGTTTGATATACTTTTTCTTCAACTACTTCTTCTACAGTATTTTCTTTTTCTTCTTCCTTAACTTCTTCTACTGGCTGACTTTGTTCTTTTAGTTCAATGTTTAAATTAAAGTTCTCATCTTTTTTTTCTTCATTTTCTCCTTTTATTTCAGATATTAATTCCTTAATATCAGCTTCTTTAATTTCAACATTCTCTACATGACTACTACTATTATTTTCATTAGCATTAACTGATGAAAATGTTAACCCTAATAAAAGTATAGTTAGTAATTTTCTCATAGTACCTCCGTTTCTGAATTAACTTAGTATAACACAATATTTTTATATTTGTCAATTTTTTGAAATAAATACATCTTCAAATTGACAAAATATCTGATCTTCTCTACGTCTAACATAGCAAACTTTTAAAGTATCTACATCTTTAAATGAGAAAAAAATTCTAACTATATCATTAACCACTTCATCAATCTCAAAGTCTTTAATTCCAAGCTCATCGGTATGTAATAATTCATTTTCATCTAACTCCATATATTCATTTGGCAAATATAAGTGTATATTATATAATTCATTTTTCTTAAATTGAAATATTTTTTCTACATATAATTCTACAAATTTCGTTGTATTATCTTTATCAATAAATGTTGTTTTATTTTCATATAGTGAAATAATCTTATGAATTTCCCCTAAATAATTTAAATATGATATTGAAATATCAAATTTAAGTGGTGTAAACTTATAATTTAATACTAAATTCCCTTTTTCTTTCTTTTTGTTAAAATCGTTAATTATTTTGAATATTTCAGAATTATTTATTTGACTTTTATATTCTAAAAGTTTTCCAGGTATAAATTCCTTTAAAACATCAATAAAACTTTTCGTATACACTAGCCTACCTTGTAATTTTATATTTTCAAATTTTTTTAATATATCAATGATTTTAAATTGATCAAAAAATTCAAAAATAGATTTAAATGATAAATAAGTTAAAATATCATCTAGGTCACTTCTTTCTTCAAAAGTAATATCAGAAAAATAATTATTTATCAGTTCTTTACTTTTTTCCCTAATAATCTGCGAAGGTTCAACATTATTTTTAATTTCTAAATCTTTATTTAATTTTAAATAATTAAAAATATTTCCTTTATAATTAATCATACTTTTATTTTCACTTACATATTTCATAACATGATTTAGAAAAGAAAGCTCAGTCAAATATTTATTTTCATGAATAATTTGTAATAACATATTTAATCTATAACTTACTTTATTATTTACTACTCCATGTCTTACATATATAATTCTAAAAATATCTAGGTCCGATAATATATATGTGTATTCTCTATCATTATTATTGAAATATTTAATATTATGTAAACATTCAAAACTTAATCCATCATTTTGATTATATCCTTCATTTTTTAAAATAATAATACTTTGAAATTTAGTTTTTAAAGTGTATTCAATCTTTCTAAGATAATACTCTAAAAATTTCTCAAATAAGAAATTTTTACTTACTATTTTGCTATTTTGCCTTTCATCTTTAATTACTATATCTTCATTTTTCGTTAGAAAATATTCTACATTCATAAAATAGCTTCTATTTGTTATAAATCCATTCTCTTTCAACCTTTTTTTTGCATCATCTCCAAAATTTAAACTAATGTTATTTTCTAAATTAATTACATCTATACAAAAGTCTTCTTTTAAATATTCTGTTTCAAAATAATCAATTCCAATTTTTATATATAAATTATTTTCTTGTGGACAATTAAATATTATTTCATATTTAATTATAGGTACTATGTATGAAAATACACTATTTTTTATCATATCACTTTTATATTTATTATAATAAACCGAATATAGATCTACACTCTGTTCAAAAAAAGCAAAATAAAGTTTTTCTGTATTATGTTCATTTATAATTCTATTCAATTCAGGATGCAAAGTTAATTCACACTTCACATATTCTCCATCTTCTTCTAAAATCTCACTTTGTAATATCCCATAAATATATCTGTATTCATTAACTAAAAATACAATATTCAAATCAATTTTTCTATTTTTATTCACATAAATAATAATCTTACTTACTATCTCTTTATATATTTTAAAATCTTCATCAATAATAATATCGTATCTTTCTAATTCAAGTACCCTTAAATTGTTTTCAAAAAATTCTTGTAATAAATAATAACCTTCATCTAAATACTCTTCAATTTGGGGAATATATTTAAATTCTGTATACTCTAAAATTCTATTAATAATTTTATTTCTAGATGTTTCAAAAAAATATTTATTTTGTATTTTTTCTTTTTGTGCAATTTGATTTAATTCATAATTATTTTTTAGCAATAATTCATTTTTACTATAATTTTTCAATAATATCACTTATCTTTTCTATCATATTTTTTATATTTCTATGTCTCTTTAATCTATTAAGTGAAAGCCCTTTTTTCAAAAAAAACTCTATTTTTTTATTATTATGTGTAATGTAATTATATTTAGTATCACAAATATCTGGATTTTTTTTATTAAATATTATGAAATAGAATATTGCTGTCAAAGAATATGTATCATTTTCATAATAATTTTTTTCAATATTAGAATATCTTTCAATACTTGAGAATCCCCTTGTATATGAATAATATTTCTTATCATAATATTTTTCTATAAAACGTGCTTCACTAAAATCAATTAAATATACTTCATTTCCATTAATAATAATATTGCAAGTATTAATATCATTATGTATTAAGCCTAATTCATGTATTTCAAAAACAGCTTCTAATATCTTTAAGTATAATTCCAATTTTTCTTTCAACGATAATTTCTCTATGTTATAATCATATAATGTTTCACCATTAATTTTTTCATAAAATATTTCTTTATTATCTTTTTGAATTTTTACTCTTAAGATTTTAGGTATACATTTAATTTTATTCATTAGTAAATAAATCATTGTATTTATCTCATTTTTAAACATAAGATCAAAACCAGGTAATGAAATATCAAATGTTTTTTTGTAATATTCTATTTCCATAATTCCCACCACTTTTTGCCCATTTTTCTTTTTATATATTCTATTTTTTTATTTACTTCATTTTGTGTAGTTTTGGAATAATTTACCTTAGGCATGCTATCCAGTGCTCTTTTATATTCAATATACGCTTTTTCAAAATCATTGTTTTTTAAATAATCATCCCCTTTTTCAATTGACAATTTAATACTTTTTCTTATTTCAAATTCTAATTTTTCTTTATTAACTGGTTTTATTTTTTTATTTTCATCATCATCCTTTTTTTTCTGTTTATAAATTAACCTAATTCTTCCCTCTATTTCTTTTATTTTATTTTGATTATTTAAAAGATTAGCAAAATATAATGATTTTTCAAGATATGATACCGATGTAATATACTCTTTATTATCATAATATTTTTTATGTTTTTCAAATAATTCATTCATTTCTGATTTTAAATATTCTATTTTCTCATCTATTTCAATTTTCCTTTTTTCTAAAGATTCTCTTTCTAAATTTAGTGAAAGTTTTGAATAACCTTCAATTAATTCTTCTAATTCAACTTTTGCATTTAATATATCATTCTTTATTAATTCATCTAATTTTGAATTTCTTTCATCTAATACTTTTTTTATTTCATTTATTCTATTTTGATTTTTACTCTTTATCTCATTTAAATCTAAAATATTAATATCAAAATATGATTTTTCATATTCTCCAATTAATTTATCAACTATCTTTATATTTTTAATTAAATCATCATCTGTTAAAAATAATTCATCATTTTGAATTATTACTAATCTATCTATTTCTCTTATATCTTTTTCGATATACTCTAATAATTCATTATCAACTTCTTCTATTTTGCTTTTAATCTTAATATATTCATTCTTAGCATTTAAAAACTCTCTATTTTTTATCAATATTTTGCTTAATTCTTTTATTTCAAAAACTTTTTTTAAAATTTCATTATTTTTTTTAGCTATGTTTATTTTATTTATATATTGCTCTTTTTTTGTTATATTATTTCTAGTTAAGAATAAATATTTCTTATCTAGTCTTTTAAGTAAAATTTCTATATTTATAAATATCTTATTATTATTTTCATAATTAAAGTCTTTGTTTATATTTATCATTTTTATTTCATTTTCAATATTTTCATATATTTTATTTACAAACATACTAATCAAAATAAAATAAGATATAATGAATAAAATTGAAAATATAAATAGATATTGAAGGAATATATTATTCGTTTTAAACTTTGTTTTTGTATTTATTTTATTTATAAGAACTTTAGTTAAAATAATATCGTTAATTAATACATTTATTTCGTCATTTTCTTTTAAAGGAAATATTTCTGTTGATGCAAAAACATCTTCATTAGTTATTATTTCATTTTTAAAAAATATTTCATCAGATCTAATAATTTTTAAGTTATAATCTTTCATGTAAACATAAATAAGATTAGAATAATCCGTTAATAAAACAGACAAATATATTGATGTATTTTCTTTATCTTTTTCAATTTTTAAATCATCAAAATCTCTAAGTGTTTCTTTAATCAATTTTTTTATATATTTAGCACTATAATTTGGATTCTCACTAAATTTAAAAACTAAATCCTCAATTAGTGTTACTAAATATATTTTTTCAAATTCCCCTTCAATAAAAAGAGATACCCAAATTGTAAATTCATCTGTTTCAAAAAATACAAAATGGGTATCATCTTTATTTATATCATAGGGAAAAATACTTAATTTATTATTTTCCATCAAAAATTCCAGTCAAAATTCAATCCACATAATTCTATGAAAATGAATCTACTTTCCCCCATTTCTATAATATCTAAATTAATAAGTTGTTTGCTTTCATATAAAGCTTTACCTTGTAAATATACTAATCCACTACTTTCACCAGGTGAAAGTACAAATACTCTCTGTTTTGGATTATATGTTATAGAACAATGATTTCTTCTTGCTATTGTATGGTCATTTTCTAAACATACATGCATTTCTGTTGATCTTCCGATAAAATTTCTCTCATTAATTAATCTGAAATCTTTTCCTTTATCTACTCCAGAAATACATACTAGCCATCCAACAACAGGAGAAATGTTGCTTTCTTTAATCCAAAAAACTGATGTTTTTATATCCCCTTCTAATATTATTGGTTTTTTCTCTTCCTCTTTTGATAAATCTATTTTATCTCCATCGCAATACGGACAATTTGTATATTTAGTTGTATTAAACATGTGCCCATTACTACATTTCAATAATTTCATTTAATCACACCTTAATTTACTAATATCTTAATTACACCAATATATATGATATCCCCAACTTCTATCAAATATGATTTTGTTGGAATAAGTTTTTCTTTTATTCTATTTTTTCTTTCAATTCCACTACCATTTTTTGATTCTAAATCTTCATAGTACCAATTATCATTTACTTTATTTAATACTCCATGTAATCTACTAACTAAATGAGAATATTCATTATTTGAAAGATCAATATCGATTTCTAAATTACTTTCACTTTTTTTACCTATTACAACAGCTGATTTATTTGAAATATCCCATGAAAATATATCATAATCAAAGTCATCCTTTAAAGTAAGAAGTTTTATGTGGTTTTTATGTGACTTGAGATTTTGTTCATTTAATTCATGTATATATTCATCTTTTTTTTCCTGTAAAATTTTATTGATATATCTAATATTTCTTTTTCTTTCGTGAGGATAATAAAACAGAAAAAAATACATAATATATATATTAAATATTGAATATGCAATAAGTAATGCTTTATATGAAAAATTAATATAAAGATATACTAAAGAAGTAATTATTAGAAATATTAAAATTATCATATATTTAGTGTATGAATTTATTTTTTGGAATTTTACTTTACCATTAATATTAAAGTTTGAATGTTTTAAATATTTAAATAGTATATACTTATACTTAGCAAACATCTTGTTCATTTTATTCAACTTCTACTTTTTTATTAAAGTCAAATTCCTCTTTGTTTTTTTCTAAAATGCTATGGATTTCATATAGCTTAATTAAAATCTCTGTATTAGTTATTTTTTCTTTATAGAAATTTAATTTTTCAAAGATATATTTTTTCAAAACATTTAAATTTATAGTTTCTATATTACATAAAGAAGAGATCCATAAATCCATACTATCTTTTAAATTCAACATCATCATTTTTTCAGACCAAATTTTTAATAATTTGGGATTAATTCCAGTTTTAGAGTATTTTACTTCATTTATATTTATTGAATTATACTCCATTGAAAATTTTTTTAATTCATAATCATAGTTTTTCAATGTTGCACCATCTCTTAAATTAAATCTTGCTACTTCAAAGCCTTCAATTTCTGCATGTCTATTGATTTTTAAATATATTTTTTTATTTTTCGTGTATTCCTCTTCATAATCCTCTGTCATAATATACACAAAGAATTCTCCCTCTCCACTTGGAATTTCAATTGAAATCTTTTTATCTAAAAGAATTACTTCATTATTATTTTTATATATTCCTTTATCCACGTAAACATTTTGTCCATCTGTTGTAGCATGTAGTCCTAAAATTATACCTTCTTCTTCATCCATATATTTTAAAAAAGTAGCACTATTAATATTTTGATTTATTGTAAATAAATCTGTACTTCTTAGTACTGTTTTACTTAAGAATTTAGGTACAATATATTCATTTTCTATCATTTAACCCCCTATTTTTGATATCCACCTTCAACTACTATTTCTTTTATTTTTTCTTTTTTTTGTTTTATTTTCAAATAAAAATTTCCATTTCCATTTTTCTCATCAAAACTCTCAATATAATCAACTAGGAATGCATTTGTTAAATTAAATTTTCTTACTACATTGCCAGCTAATATTACTTCAAGAGTAATATTTTTATATGCTTCTAAATCTTCAGCACTAACTAAAGACCATAATAATAATTTTCTTGTAACATCATCAGTATCATTTTGTCCAATATTTGGAATTATTTTACCTTCAATTTCTAATCCAATACTTAAATCTGTTGATCTTGCATTTGAACTATCTTGTGTATCAGATAAAAATTTTACACTGATTATGTTTTCTTGTTCAACTACAAATTCTTCATTTGCACCTTTTAAATTTAATCTAAATCCCATTAACTCTTCCCCTTTTAATTAGTTTTATTAATTTCAATTTTTAGATTCTTTATTTCACCTAGGAATACTAAATTTAATTGACATGTATTGGTTTGTTCATCTATTATATGAGAAATGTCATCACCCTGTCTTAAAATAGCATTAACACTAGTTGATTCTTTTAACCATAAGCTTTTTTGACTAGTTGGACTATTACTAAAAAAATAATTTAATTTATCGGATTTAAAATCATTACTAGTATATCTAAGCAATCTTTCTATATAGGTTGTTGTTAGTGTTTTGTATATACTTTCATAATTATTATTGCTTGTTTTAAATAGACTTCTTGCTTTGTATACTGTAATATTTTTTATCTTTTCATTCTTTAATTGTGCCTGTTCAGAGGCAAAAATAAATCCATAATTATTATTATTAATTTCTTCTTTTATTCCAACTGTAAATCCACTTATTTCACGCGCCATTACTGTTCTTACAATTAATGAATTATCTTCAGCTTCTATATTAAATCTTACACCTGGATTATTTGATACATTTTTAAATCTTTCTTTTAAATATGCAGGACACTGGTAGGCTGAGACGAGTCCTGCTGCAATATATGCTCCATCAACATATATTCCATCTAAAAAAAATTCTAAATTATCATCTTCATTAAAAAATACTCCACTTTCGTTTATATATGCTTTTTTATCTAATTTAATTCCAGATTTATCTTTAGGAATTAAAGTAAGATTAGGTAAAACTGGTATTATATATTCAGAAAAATATGTGTTTTCAAGTGGTTTTGTTTTTTCAATGTATTTACTTATTCCATGTACAGCTAAATTTTCAAACGTATTTTCATTATTACGTTCAAAACTTATAAAAGTCTGAATTTTATGAGCAGATAGTATCTCCATAATATTTGTTAGATCTTCAATTGTATTTTGATTTTTATTTTTAGCTTTATTATTACCAGTAAATATATTTTTATTTGTTTTTTTCAACTCTTCTTTAAGTGAAATATTTGGAAAAATTGAAAACCATATAGTATTCTCAAATTCATTTTTATCATTGACAGTTCTTAAAAATTTTTCTAATTTCTCTCTATTCTTAGTTTGGGTCAATAAATCATTATCAATATTTGTAATTAGTAATTTAGGTAGCATATTTTTTGTATTTACTGAATATTGATCAAAGAATAATTTTACGCCCATTACTTTTTCAATAAGTTCTTTAGCAATCTTTATAAAATCTTCTTGAGAATTCTTGTATAACTCTAAATATTGATTATAGTTATTTACTTCTTTATCGAAATCTATATTAAGATTATTTGTTGTAATTGGAACATAAGTTCTTTTAATTAAATTAGCAACATAATTATTGGGTTTCTCGGTTGATTCATTATAATCATTTTCGAATATTTCAATCAATTTTTGGCTGTTGTCCGATAATAATTTAGGTGTATCTAATTCTAATTTATTTTCGATAAATTCTATTTCTCCCCCTTCAGAAAACTCTAAATAACCAAGTTTTATATTATCAATATTTACATTTTCCTTATTTTCACCTATTTCAAGTCTTGTTTTTATATCTTCTATAGCTAATGGCAACATAGCTAACACATTGTTATAATTTTTAGATGCCTCTTGAAATTTATAATTTAATATATCACCTAAATCCAGTTTTTTAGGATTAAGATCACTTAATGCTTCGTATTTCCCAAATAAGTAGTTAATCTCTTTTCTTTGTTGTTTTATATTTTCTATTATTTTCCTAGGAGAAATTAATTCCAAAATATCTTCAAATTGAAATTCAACGTTCTTTTTATCCAGGTTTTTCCTATTTTCAATAAGTGTTGATAACATTCTAATAAAACTATTATCATTATTAATATATATTGTAGTATACATTGAATCAGGTATATTTTCATTTTTACTTAATGTATATCCTATCCGTTTATTTTCTACATCCATATATGAATAAATTTTAGGTTCGAATTTTTCTAAAAATTCATTAAAATTTGATACTAATAAATATTTGTTAATCTCTTCAATTTTCTCATCATCTAAACTACTGACATTATCAACATCCCCTATCAATGTTAATATATCATAGGCTTCATCATTAAATTTTTCAAATAATAGCACTCTATTTGTTTGCTTAATTACCTCCAATAACTTTCCCCCTTATTTCTCAATTAACCCTTTACTTCTCAATTAACCCTTTACTTCTCAATTAACCTCCTTTCCCTTAGTGATAATTTATTATATAATTTTTTAAATTTAATGTCAAGTGTTTTTTAATTTAAAATTAATTATTTTTTTCGTTATAAAAAAAATAGCATCAATGATGCTATTCTTTTACTATTTCAATATACTTAATATTCATATTGTGTTTTGATAAAAATAAATGCTCAAATTCTGTCTTAATATTATCAACTGCTTTCTCCGAATTATGTAAATCATCTGTGTGATATACAACTTCATAGCCTTTTCTATTTTTTATTAATTCCAAAATATCTAGATAATAATTTAAGTGGTCTGTTTTAAAATAAATTTTAGAACCTGATTTTAAAACAACATCTAAATCATCAAGTAATTTTTCACCAAATATTCTTTTATGTTCTTCGTTTTCCCATGGATCTGGAAAATTAATATATAATCCTGACAATTCATTTTCTCCAATAAACTCTTTAAGTGAATCTACTCTTTTTTTCAGGAATATTAAGTTATTTAATTGATTTTTTTCTGCTTTTCTTGCTGCCTGTACTAATCTTTTTAACCTTAATTCAACCCCCATAAAATTTATATTTGGATTTTGTAATGCTTTATTATTTGTAAAATTAGCACTCCCACTACCAATTTCAAGATGTAATTCATTATTATTTTTAAAGTATAAATTATTCCATTTACCTTTTGCGTTTAATATTTCTTCATTATCAAATATTAAATGTTGAGGATAATTTGGCATTTCATACATATAAATATTATAATGTTTTTTGGGTTTTTCGAAAAAATATTCCCAAAGTTCTTTATCTCTATATTTCATATTATATTATTTTACATATTCCTTTACAAGATTTTCTATATTGTATTCTTTTATAACTCTTTCTACAATTTCTTGTTTAACTTCTGCAACTTTAGTATTTAATAATGAGTCTCCTACATACTTAAATAATTGGTCTTGTGAATAATTTTTAACAGCTTCAAAATTTTCCTTTGAAAATCTTTGCATTTCATCTAAAACAGTTTGATTTGAAACAACTGCTTTTTCTTCAATTAATTTATTTAGATAGTAGTTTAATCTTGCATCTTTTTTTATTAATTCAATTTCTTCTGCATTTTCAGTAAAGAAATTATCTTTTTTAGCATTTTCTTTTAAAACATTAATTAATAAAATTGATTTTATTAAATTTTCATTACCTTTTGTAAATAAAATATCTTCTTTAGATAATGTTACATTTTCATCCATTTCGTTCATTAATTTTTTTACTAAATCTTCAAATAATCCATAATTTAATTGTTCAACTAAATTATTTTTAATCATTTCTCTAGCTTCATTAAATGGTATTTTATTTTGTTCAAAGTATTCTTTATTATTGTTATATACTTCAATAATTGAATTTTCATTTACCATAACTCTTGGTTCTACTTTTTTTCTCATATATAATTCTAAAATTAAATTTTCTTCACTAAACCAAATATTTTTATTATCAATTTCAGTAAATTCATAGTTTAAGCTTTCATTATATATTGCTTTTGATACTAAGTTCATTTTTATAGCTTCTTCATTTTTTTCAAATACTTCTATTTCTTTTTCTGTTAATTTTAATTCCATATTATCACCCTTTCAAAAAAATGGTGACTAGGAAGGGACTCGAACCCTTATGATTTCTCGGCAGATTTTGAGTCTGCTGCGTCTACCGATTTCGCCACCCAGCCATCTATATTAAGTTTATCATAAATAGTGTAAAAAAACAAGATAGAACACACGTCCTATTTTATTTTAATACCCTTGATAAAAATGCTTTTGTTCTCTCATTTTTAGGATTTGTAAAAATTTTATCTGGATGTCCTTCTTCTAAAATTATACCACTATCCATAAATACAATTTTATCTGAAACTTCTCTTGCAAAATCCATCTCATGTGTAACAATTATCATTGTTAATCCTTCATCCGCTAATTCCTTCATAACTTTTAATACCTCTCCAACCATTTCAGGATCTAATGCAGATGTTGGTTCATCAAATAAAAGTGCTTCTGGATCCATTGACAATGCTCTAGCTATTGCAACTCTTTGTTTTTGTCCTCCAGAAAGTTGATTCGGTCTAGCATTAATAAATTTGTCCATACCTACTTTTTCTAAATATTTTATAGCATTTTCTCTTGCTTCTTCTTTTGTTCTTCCAAGCACATTTGTTTGAGCTAACATACAATTTTCCAATACATTTAAGTTATTAAATAAATTAAATTGTTGAAAAACCATACCAACTTTTGCCCTATATTCATTTAATTTCATATTTTTATCTTGTATATCTACCCCATGATATAATACTTTACCTTCATCATAATTTTCAAGTAAATTTAAACATCTTAATAAAGTTGATTTTCCAGATCCTGATGATCCAATAATTGAAACAACTTCACTTTGGTTTACCTCAAAATTTATGCCTTTTAATATTTCTCTTTTCCCATAACTTTTCTTTAAATTTTCTACATTTATTATACTCATATTTATCCCTCTATCTCATATTCTTTATTTCCATCCATTTTTGCCTCTAAATATCTAAATAATTTAGATAACGAATATGTTAATACAAAATATATAGCACATGTAATTACGAAAACTTCATAATATCTAACATGTGATCCAACTATTGATTTTGATGTAGTGAATAATTCAGTAACTCCTATAGAGAATAATACTGATGTATCCTTAATATTAATAATAAATTCATTTGCAACTGATGGCATTACATTTCTTATTGCTTGTGGTAATATTAGCTTTCTCATAATATTAAAATGATTCATTCCCAATGCTTCTGCAGCTTCATACTGTCCTTTATCTATTGAATCTATCCCACCTCTTACTATTTCAGTAATATAAGCACCAGTATTATATGAAACAATTATTAAAGCAGAAGTTAAAGCAGGTATGTTAATACCTGTAACTTGTGAGAATCCATAATAAAAAATTATTGCTTGTACTATCATTGGAGTTCCTCTAATGAAAGTAACATATATTTCAACTAGATATTTAAATATCGTATATATAAACATTGAAAATTTTGATTTTTTATTTACATTTCTTTCATCTCTTAATAAAGATAGTATTAATCCTATTATAAATCCAAAGAAAGTACCAACTAATGATAAATTGATTGTTGTTAAAGTTCCATATAAGAAATCTTTCCAATAATTAACTATAAAATATTTTATCCAACCAAAGAATGTTGTTGGAACTTTTTCTGAATCTTGATTAGGTTGAGTTTCTATTGCTCTTTGCATAATTTCTTCTCTTTTTTCTTTTGAAATATCATCTAAAGCACTATTAATTTTATCTTTTAATTCTGTATTACCTTTTTTTAAGGCTATTGCAATATTTACATCATCTCTATCATATTTAAAACCATTTGATTTATCAAATTCTACAAAAGATATGTTAGGATTTGATAACTTAGCTGAAAGTGCTCCTGGCTTCTCAGAAACATATCCATCTATTTTCCCTGATTCTAAAGCAACCAACATATTAGAAAAATTTTCACTAGCACTTTCCTTTTTTAATCCATTTATTTGGTCTAACACAGTATAATGAAAAGTATTCAACTGTGCAGTTAATTTAGCATCTTTAAACTCTTGAATATTCTTAGCATTAATATATTTAGAATCATTTCTAACAACTATAACTAAATCAGATTCATAATATAGATTAGTAAATTCAAGATTTTCTCTTCTTTCTTTTGTTGGAGACATTCCAGCAATAACAACATCAATCTTATCAGAATTAAGTGCTGGTCCTAACAATGAATCCCAATCACTTTGAACAATTTCTAATTCCATATTTAATTTTTCAGCTATTAATTTAGCAATTTCAACATCATAACCACCTGCATAACCATTTTTTAGTTTTACAGCGCCATTTCTATTGTCATTTTGAAACCAGTTAAATGGGGCATATCCCGCTTCCATACCTACCCTAAGTTTTTCTATACTAAATGATAAACTTGATAGTATCATAAACATAAATAATAAAAATCTCTTTTTCATACTTTTCCTTTCTAAAATAAAAAAAACTGATAGTTATCTATCAGTAAGTATAAAAATATATAAAAATAATATAAAATATACTTAACCAATAGCACAACATTATATACTATAATGACAGTATTGCAAATCTTATTTACAATCCCACCTACATATTTGTCAAATATGTAAATTCGGCATTTTCCCCTTTCAAATTTAATCATTGACTTGACTGTCTCATAAATTTTACTCTTGAATCATGCGCCTCTATCTCGTTAGTAAATATATCATATCATAAATTTATTAAATTGTAAAGTATAATAAATTGTATTATTATTTTCCTAAATTAAAATAGTAAGTGTCCAAAATATAAGTTGAAAAAAAGTGGATATACAGTACAATCATAAACGACTAAATTCATTGAGAGGAACTGTATACCCATGACTAATAATAACATAAATTTAGAAAATAATAAAAAAGCTAAATATAAACATTTGAATTATGCAGATAGAGTAATAATATCACATCTACTAAAACAAGCTAAAATAAATGATTTAACTAAATATGTTTCTAATCCCACTAAAGGGCATAAAAAATATAGCTGATATCTTAGCTAAATGTACAAAAACAATAAAAAGAGAAATTAAAAGAAGAACTCTAGAACAACTTGATTATCTT
>NZ_WOEI01000034.1 GCF_009733925.1 Streptobacillus canis
CCTTTCTTACTATTAAAATTACAAAAGATATTATATCATATATTATTTAATTAATTTTATTTTTAATCTTATACTTAATTAGGACATTTTTATTTTAATTATATTAAGACATTATCATATTAATATTACACCTTTTACATATTTTCCTTAGAATGCTTGAATTTAATTGAGGAAATATGATATAATAACATGTAAAACGATTGATAGGAGGAACAAATAATGGCATTAAAAAAAATGGGAAGACCAATGAAAATTATTACGGTCTTTATAGCGATTGCAATGCTAATACCAATATTTATGTCTGCTTATACTTACTTTGCTAATAAAGAGAGCAAAACAGTTATGTTAAAAATCGATGGAGAAAAGATATATAAGGAAGATTTTGATCAAAAATACGCTGATTTTTCTAAACAAATTGAAGGCTTAAATGAGCAAGTAATTAAAGCAAATAATTTAGATAAAGAAAAATATATGGCATTACCAGAAGAATTAACTAAAGGTTACGTTCTAGCTGGACAAATTTATGAAGCATTAAATAATGCTTTAACAACAGAACTTGGTGCTACAGTTTCTAAAGCTGATATAGATGCTAAGTTTAAAGAATTAGAAGATCAAATGGGCGGAAGTAAAGGTTTAGTAGCTGCACTTAACTCACAAGGTCAAACAATAGAAGGTTTAAGAGAAACAATAAAAGGATTCTTATTAAACGACAAAAAAATGGAAATAATTAAACAAAAAATATCAGTTACTGATACAGAAATTGAAAGTAGATTTAATCAACAAAAATTCACTGAATATGAAGGAAAAGCTTTTGCTGAAGTTAAAGATGAAGTTAAAGATCAAATCTTAACTGAAAAGGCAAGAATTTATGAAAAATCATTAATTGAAAATAAATTTAATACAGCTAACTTTGCTATCTCAGATAATACAATAGAACCTGTTGTAAATAAACTAAAAGAGTTAGTATTTGAAAAAGGTGAATACAAATTTACTTACATGGATGTTATTTCACAAGTGGTTAACTTATTCTTCCAAGAAGGGAAAGGTTATACTGAAGAATTCCAAAATAAAGTTAAAACATTAATTGAAACTGATTTAGATAAAAAAATTAGAATTAAAGATAAAGCTTTAGAAGCAGGATTAACTTTAAATCAAGATTTATTACCTAAATATCAATTAGAATATATTGCTGAACAATATGTTTCTCAATTATTAGGTACATATAAAGCAACTGAAGAAGAAATGATGGCAATATTCAATAAATATGAAGGTGCATTTGATATATCTCATACTGTAAGTGGAGAAATCATAGGTAAAGCATATTTAGCAAGTGATGAAGATGCAAAAGAAACTGAAGCTAAAGTTGTAGAATTAATGAAAACTATTACTAAAGAAAACTTTGCTGAAAAAGCAAAAGAATTATCAAAAGATCCAGGAAGTGCACAAAACGGTGGGGATTTAGGAAAAGCTAATATAAATAACTTTGTTCCTGAATTTAAAGAAGCTGTTGCAAAAGCAGAAGCTGGAAGTATAGTTGGACCAGTTAAGACACAATTTGGATATCATATTATCTTGGTTGAAGAAAAAGATAAAGATAATAAAGATATGGCAACATTAAAACATATCTTAATAAGTGTTGAACCAGGAAAAAAAACTAAAGATGAAACTAAAGCAAAAGTTTTAGAAATAAAAGATTTAATTTCTTCAAATAAATTAACTTGGGAAAATATTACTGGTGATACTACTGGTAAATATAATGAATATGGTATAAAAGATCATTTCTCTAAAGTAAAAGAAAATGATAAATTACCTGTAGTTGGATATGACAAAGAAGTAAATAATAAATTATTTGCTGCAAAAGTTGGAGAATTTATAGAAATATCATTAGATGATTCATTTGTATTAATTCAAAAAACAGAAGACATACCATACAAAAAAGTTGGATTTAATGAAGTAAAAGAAAAATTAAATTACATCGCAGCAACAGAATATGTAACAAAACATTTATTAGAAATATAAAATAAATAAGGACAATCTTTTTAGATTGTCCTTATTAAAAAATGGAGTGTAAAATGGGGAAAAAAATATCACCGTATATTTTGATACTTATCTCATTTATATCAATAATACTAATAGGAGCGACATTTTTAACTTTTAGTTTTAGTTTGCAAAAAGGAGTAAATATTAGTTTTTTTGAAGCATTATTTACTGCAACATCAGCTGTAACAGTAACAGGTTTATCTATACTTGATGTAAGTAAAACTTTTAATGATTTTGGGACTTTAGTTATATTGATATTGATACAACTTGGAGGATTAGGGATTTTAACTTTCTCTTCTTTAATAGTATTGTTAGTATCAAAAAAAATAGGATATTATACAAAAAAAATTGTGAAAGAAGATTTAAATTTTGAGGATAAATTTGATATTTATTTATATATAAAAAAGGTGGCAATGGTTGTATTTGGAATAGAATTTTTAGGTGCATTTTTTCTTTTATCAAATTTTTTAAAAACTTATACATTAGGTAAAGCTATTTTTTATTCGATTTTTCATTCAATTTCTGCTTTTTGTAATGCAGGTTTTTCATTATATAGTAATAATTTAGAGGGGTTTGTTGATAATATACATGTTAATATAGTTATTGCGTTTTTAATATTTACAGGAGGGGTAGGTTTTGCAGCAATAATTGATGTGTATGATTATATTAGAGGAAAAAGTAGAAGAGTTACGATTAATACAAAATTTTCTTTATATATTACTTTTTCATTACTATTTATAGGTATGTTTTCATTTTTAATTCTTGAATATACAAATAGTAGTAGTATAGGAGAAATGTCATTTTTAAAGAAAGTATTAGCAAGTTTCTTTCAATCTGTAAGCTTAAGAACAGCAGGATTTAATACAGTTAATATAAATGAATTAAGAATACCTACAGTATTAATTGCATGTCTATTAATGTTTATTGGAGCATCACCTGGATCTACAGGTGGAGGTATTAAAACAAATACTGTAGGAATAATATTTTTAGGAATTAGAGCTTCGTTAAAAAATAAAGAGGATATATTATTTTCAAAAAGAAGAATTTCATTTAGAACTTTCAATAAAGCAGCTGCATTATTATTAATAGCAATTTCTTATGTTTTTGTAATATTTGTATTAATGAGTATTTTTGAAAGCGATAAAGATATTGTGAAAGTATTATTTGAATTAGTTTCAGCTATGGGGACAGTAGGTTTAAGTATGGGATTAACATCTTCTCTTACTATATATTCAAAAGCGTTATTAATTTTAACGATGTTTTTAGGAAGAGTTGGTTTACTGACTGTAGTTTTATCTTTATCAGGTACAACAGAAAAAGGAAAATATACATATCCAGAAGAAAATATATTAATTGGTTAGGAGCAATATGAAAAATTATTTAGTAATAGGGTTAGGAGAATTTGGTAAGTCTGTTGCAAAGACATTATATAAAAATGGTAATACAGTTTTAGCACTTGATTCATCAGAAGAATTAGTAAGACAAGCATTAGAAGAAGAGATAGTAGATGAAGCAATAATATTAGATGTAACAGATGAAACAACATTAAAAAATATTGTAAAAGATGATTTTGAAATTGCATTTGTATGTATAGGAAGTAACATACAAGCGAGTATTTTAGTTACATTACAATTGAAAGAATTAGGAATTAATAAAATAATATGTAAAGCAGTATCTCATACTCAAGGGAAAGTACTTAAAAAAATTGGTGCAGATATGGTTGTATACCCAGAAGAATCAATGGGAGAAAAAATTGCTTTAGCATCACTTAGACCAACAGTTGTGGAGCATTTTAGATTTTCAGAAGAATATTCTGTATTTGAAATAATAATGCCTGAAGAATTTGTTGGAAAAACATTAAAAGATTTAGATTTAAGAAATAAATATGAAGCTAACGTTATGGCAGTAAAATATGGAGATGGAACTATGAATGTTACACCTAGTCCAAATGATATTTTAAAAGAAGATGAAATGTTAGTAATGTTACTTAAAACAGAGATGATAGATAAAATAATTAAATAGGGGTGAATATGAATAATAAATATGATGTACTAGTAGTTGGAGCAGGTCATGCAGGTATTGAAGCAGCTCTTGCTAGTGCAAGACTTGGATTAAAAACAGCTATGTTTACAATCACTTTAGATAATATAGGGGTAATGTCTTGTAACCCTTCTATAGGTGGTCCTGCAAAATCTCATTTAGTAAAAGAGTTAGATGCTCTAGGTGGACAAATGGCTAAGACAATAGATAAATCATTTGTACAAATTAGAATATTAAATACAAAAAAAGGTCCAGCTGTAAGAGCATTAAGATCACAGGCAGATAGAAAAATTTATGCTAGAAATATGAAAAAAATTGTAGAAAATCAAGAAAATCTTGATGTTGTACAAGATATAGTTACTGAACTAATTTATGAAAAAGATACTGAAAAAGATTTTGTTGTTAAAGGATTAAAAACAAAAAATGGATTAGAATTTATTGGAAAAAGTGTAATTATATGTTCAGGGACTTTTTTAAATGGATTATTATATGTAGGTGATAAAATACTTGAAGGTGGAAGAATGGGAGAACTTTCAGCTAAAGATTTAACTTCATCATTAGTTGATATGGGACTAAAAGTTAGAAGATTTAAAACTGGGACTTCACCTAGAATAGATGCAAGAACAATAAATTTTGATATATTAGAAGAGCAACCTGGAGAAACTGGTAAGGTAATTAAATTTTCTAATTCAACACCAAATGAAGTTATTGAAAATACGAAACAACTATCATGCTATATTTCAAGAACAAATTTAGATTTACATAGAATAATTAGAGATAATTTAAATAGATCTCCATTATATAATGGAACAATAAAAGATTCAGTAGGACCTAGATATTGTCCATCTATTGAAGATAAGGTAATGAAATTTAATGATAAAGACTCACATCATTTATTCTTAGAACCTGAAGGATTTGATACTAATGAAGTATATATCTCAGGATTATCAACATCTTATCCTGCAGATCTACAACAAGAAATGGTAAGACAAATTGAAGGTTTAGAAAATGCAAGAATAATGAGATATGGATATGCGGTAGAGTATGATTTTGTAAATCCAAATGAATTAGAATATACATTAGAAACAAAAAAGGCTAAAGGGCTATATCTAGCAGGGCAGATTAATGGAACTAGTGGATATGAAGAAGCAGCTGTTCAAGGATTACTTGCAGGTATAAATGCAAGTTTAGCTATAAAAGGAGAAGAACCTTTATTACTTGAAAGAAATAATTCATATATTGCAACATTAATAGATGATTTAATAACTAAAGAAATTGAAGAACCTTATAGAATGTTTACTGCAAGATCAGAATATAGATTAATATTAAGAGAAGATAATGCAGATTTAAGATTAGCTCATATTGGTCATAAAATTGGTTTAGTTGATGATGAAACATATGCTAAAGTATTAGAAAAACTAAATAATGTTGAAAAAACAATTGAAATACTTGAAAATACTAAACTTGGGGTAAGTAATAAAAAATTAGTAGAAGTTTTAGAAAAAAATAATGAGACTTTAAAGAGCGGAACAACACTGAAAGAATTATTACGTAGACCAAGCTTTACATATGATGATATTAAATACATTGCAGAAGATATAAGTAATATGGAAAATATTTGTTTTGATGAAGAAACTGAGTATCAAATAGAAGTTCAAATAAAATATGAAGGATATATCAATAAAGCAAATGCAATGATAGAAAAACAAAGAAAATTAGAAGAAAAAATTATACCAGCTGAATTAGATTTTTTTGAAATTAAAGGTATAACAGGGGAAGCTAAACAAAAATTAAATGAAAGAAAACCTCATACAGTTGGACAAGCATCACGTATCGCAGGTGTTACACCAGCAGATATTTCAGTACTATTAATGTACTTAGATGGCAAGATAAAATTATAGGAAGGAGTAAAGATGGAAAAAAAAGAAACAACTTTTTCTAAAAAGAAAAAGGAAATTGATGAAAAAATTAAAGCTGTAAAACAACTATTTGAAGAAGAATTATTAGCTTCAACTAAAACTACAGCAACTAAAGCAAAAAAGACTAGAAAAAAAGAAGAAAAAGTAGAAGTTGTCGAAAAGATTGTTGAAAAAGTTGTTGAAAAAAACAATGAGATAACAACAGATAAGACATATATCATACCATTAGGTGGGATTGAAGAAATTGGTAAAAATATGACTGTTATACAATATAGAGATGAAATGATAGTTATAGATGCTGGACTTACATTCCCAGAAGATGAACATTTAGGAATTGATTTAATTATTCCTAGTTTTGAATATTTATCAGCAAATTTAGCTAAAGTAAAAGCATTATTAATAACACATGGACATGAAGACCATATAGGAGCTGTACCATATTTTTATCAAAAATTAGGCTCAGATATACCTATGTATGGAGGTAAATTAAGCTTAGAATTAGCACTTGCAAAATTTGAGAAAGTAGTTACTAAAAAACCTAAATGTGTATTTATTTCAAACAGAAATGAAGTTAAAATTGGTAAGTATTTTACAGTAGAATTTATAAGCGTAACACACTCTATACCAGATTGTTATGCAATTAGAATTAAAACTCCAACTAGTACAATATTACATACAGGAGATTTTAAAGTAGATTTAACACCAGTTAATGATGAAAAATTTGATTTTGGAAGGTTAGCAACTATTGGAGAAGAAGGTGTAGATTTATTACTTTCAGATAGTACAAATGCACAAGTTCCAGGTTCAACTCCATCAGAATCAGTTGTTGGAAGAAGTATAGATGCAGAAGTTGCAAAAGCAACTGGAAGAGTAATTTTAGCATCATTTGCTTCACATGTACATAGAATACAGCAAATTATACTAATAGCTCAAAAATATGGTAGAAAAATTGCTATTGATGGTAGAAGTATGTTAAAAATATTTGAGATTTGCTCAAAACTTGGGTATTTAAAGATTCCAAAAAGTATGATAATCACATTAGAACAAGCAGAAAATATGGCTGAAAATAAAGTAATGATTATATGTACTGGAACTCAAGGAGAACCTTTATCAGTATTATCTAGAATAGCAAATGGATCACATAAGTCTATTTCACTTAGAGCAAATGATAAAGTAATAATTTCTGGTTCACCAATACCAGGAAATGAAAAAGCAGCATATAAAAATATAAACCAACTTCTAAAAAAAGAAGCTTCAGTAGTATTTGAGAAAATTATGGGAATACATGTTTCAGGTCATGGTTGCCAAGAGGAACAAAAATTAATGTTGAATCTAATAAAGCCTAAGTACTTTATGCCAGTACATGGTGAATATGTAATGCTAAAAAAACATAAAGATTTAGCAATGCAAGTTGGAGTACCTGAAGAGAATATAATTCTAGCAGAAAATGGTTCTAAACTTGAATTAACTCCAACAAGTTTTAAAAATGTAGGAAAAGTTCCAAGTGGGGCTGTATATATTTATGGAGATAGTGTTGGAAATGTTAGAGAACATATTTTAAGAGAGAGACAATCTCTTGCAGATAATGGTGTTCTAACTATATCTATTGCACAAAATTCTGATCTTAAGTTTATTGGAGATCCAATAATATTTAGTAAAGGATTCTTGTATAAAAAAGATGATAGTACTTCACAAATTTCTGAAAGCATGAAAGAGGTTGTAAAAGCAAAACTTGCATCACTTGAACAAGCAAAAGAACAAGATATAGAAAAAATTAAGATAGGAATTGTTAATACTTTAAATAATTTCTTTAATGATAATATAGGTAAAGTGCCAACAGTAATAGTAACAGTAGTTAGAGTATAAGTAAGGGAGTTAGTATGGAATTGATTTTAAAAGATAGCATTAACTTTAATTTCAACATATCAGACTTTGCATTAGATCCTTTAAATCATACACTAATTACAACTGGAGATTCGTTAGATTTTTTCTCTGAAATGAAAAAAATTAAGAGTATAAAAGGTAAAATGAAAGACTCTTTAAGTATTAGATTTATTAAATACGAAAATCAACTTTTTCAAAGTAATGATTTTTATGTAGTATCTTCTAATGACAAAGTATATAAAGTAGATGGAAAAAAGAAAAAAATTGTAGAAGAGGTAGCTCTTCCATTAAATAATGTTGAAAATGTAATTGTAAGTAAATCAGGAAAAATAGCATATATCTCCAATGGAATACTATATATAAATGAGATTAGTATGGAAAGTTTGAAAGCATTTCCACTAACTGATTTTGGAGAAGGTAGATTTAAAATATATATAAGTGGTGAGAATATTTTAATCAAGCATAGAAAAATGTATGAAAGTAGTGTAAATGTAGTAATATTTTCACTACAGCATTTAAAAAAGATATCTGAAATAACTTCAACAACTAATCATATCTATTCAAAAATAGTTGGTTTAAATTATTTAGCATCAACTGATGAAGGATATGTAGAGGTTTGGGATATACTTGAATCACAGATAAAAAATTCATATAAATTATCAAATTATAAAATAACTTTTATTGAAACTGATGGGAATTTTTATTATTTTGGTAATATCAATGGAGAACTAATAATTACAGATTTAGAAATGAATATAGTTAAAAAATACAAAGTATTTCAAGATGAAATAAAGAGAATTAGAATTTATGATTCTAAAGTATATATCTTATCATTTAATAACAGAATGAAAATATATGACATATTAAATAATGACAGCAAGTTTGATAATGCAGTAATAAATTTTATGAATGGGTATAAAATACATGAAAGTTTCAAAGAATTTTTTACAATAGATAGAGTTGCTGAAATTAAAAGATTTATAGATAATCTTGAAGCTGACTATATTGATTATACACCAAGTTCAGATAAAATATTTAAAGCATTTAATCAAGATATTTTAAATATTAAAGTATGTATTATGGGAAAAGATCCATATTTTCAAAAGGGAGTTGCAACAGGACTTGCTTTTGAAGTAAGAAGTGACAGTTGGATGGATGAAAAAGTAAATACTTCCTTAAAAAATATATTGAAATTAATATATAAAACATATACTGGTAAATTTGCAGATATATCTGAAATTAGAAATGCAATATTAAAAAAAGAATTTAATATACTAACACCAAATGAAATTTTTGAAAATTGGCAGAAGCAGGGTGTATTATTATTGAATTCTTCATTAACAACAGTAGTAGATAAACCGGGATCACATCATAAATTCTGGGAAGATATTATAAATGATTTAGTAGAATATATTAGTACAAAAAATCAAAATATCATTTATCTACTGTGGGGAAATGATGCAGCTGTAATGGAAAAACATATTTTAAATGGAGAAATTATTAAGCATAATCATCCTGCTATTTGTGGGAATTTAAAAAATGAAAATGATTTTATGCTAGGAAAGTCTTTTGAAAAAACAAAAAAATATATAAATTGGTTAGGAGTGTAGAGATGAGTAAAATTTTATTAGAGGGATTAACTTTTGATGATGTATTATTAATACCACAGAGTTCAAGCGTTATACCAAGTGAGGTAGAATTAAAAACAAAATTAACAAAAAGGTTAACATTAAATGTACCTATTATTAGTGCTGCAATGGATACTGTTACAGAAGCAGAATTAGCAATTGCAATAGCAAGAGAAGGTGGAATTGGATTTATCCACAAAAATATGACTATTGAAAGACAAGCAGAAGAAGTAAACAAAGTTAAAATATTTGAAAGTGGTATGATTACTAATCCTATTACATTGAATGTGGGATCAGATTTACAAGAAGCTAATGAAATAATGAGGAAATATAAAATATCTGGATTACCAGTTATTAATGCTGAAAATGAATTATTAGGTATAATTACTAATAGAGATTTAAAATATAGAGAAGATTTAACTGCAAAAGTTGTAGATGTAATGACAAAAGAAAATTTAATTACAGCTAAAGTTGGAACAACTTTTGAAGAAGCTAAACAAATCTTATTAGAACATAGAATAGAAAAATTACCTATAGTTGAAAATGGAAAATTAAAAGGTTTAATAACTATTAAAGATATTGATAATGTTTCAAATTATCCAAATGCTTGTAAAGATGAAAAAGGAAGATTAAGAGTTGGAGCTGCAGTAGGTATAGGTACAGATACATTAAGAAGAGTTAAAGCTTTAGTAGAAGCAGGTGTAGATATAATAACTGTTGATTCTGCTCATGGACACTCAAGAGGGGTAATTGAAAAAATAAAAGAAATAAGAAGAGAATTCCCAAATTTAAATTTAATAGGTGGAAATATTGTAACTAAACAGGCTGCAATTGACTTAGTAGAAGCTGGAGTAGATGCTGTAAAAGTTGGGGTAGGACCTGGATCTATTTGTACAACTCGTGTTGTATCAGGAGTTGGGATGCCACAATTATCTGCTGTAATGGAAGTGGCAGAATATTGTAATGAAAGAGGAATCGGAGTTATTGCAGATGGTGGAATTAAACTTTCAGGAGATATAGTTAAAGCTATTGCTGCTGGAGCAGATTGTGTAATGTTGGGAGGATTACTTGCAGGTACACATGAATCACCAGGAGAAGAAATACTTTACAATGGTAGAGCATATAAGAGTTATGTAGGTATGGGTTCACTTGTTGCAATGAAAAGAGGAAGTAAAGATAGATATTTCCAACTTGAAGCAGCTACTGATAAATTAGTTCCAGAAGGAATAGAATCAATGGTTCCATTAAAAGGAAAATTAAAAGATGTATTATTCCAATTATGTGGTGGATTACGTTCAGGAATGGGGTACTGTGGAACACCTACTATAGAAGATTTAAAAGTTAATGGTAAATTTGTAAGAATCACAAATGCTGGATTAAAAGAATCTCATCCACATGATGTAATAGTTACAAAAGAAGCACCAAATTATAGTGGAATTAAATAGGAGAAAAAATGTTGCTTTTTGATCTTGATAATAAAGAAGAAAAGAAGAATGAATATGATAAATTAAGAAAAGATATAGAAATATATAATCAACATTACTATAATTTAGATGAAAGTCTTATTACAGATCAAGAATATGATATGTTATTAAAGAGGTTAGAAATTTTAGAAAAAGAATACCCAGAATTTAAACTAGAAAATTCACCTACAGAAATTGTAGGTGGAAAATCTAGTGATAAATTTAAAAAGGTAAAACATAAAAAATCTATGTTAAGTTTAGCAAATACATATTCTATGGATGATTTAAGAGCATTTGATCAAAGAGTTAAAAAAGATGTAGGAGAAAATGTTGAATATATTTTAGAACTAAAATTAGATGGATTGAGTATTAGCCTTATATATGAAAAAGGGAAATTAATTCAAGCCATTACACGTGGTGACGGTACTGTTGGAGAAGATGTTACTGAAAATGTAGCTCAGATTTCAAGTATTCCTAAAATATTAAGAGAGGAAATAGATTTAGAGGTTAGAGGAGAAATTGTTCTACCATTAAAAGAATTTGAAAGAATTAATAGTGAAAGAGAAGAAAATGGAGAAACAGTTTTTGCCAATCCTAGAAATGCAGCAGCTGGAACAATAAGACAATTAGATTATAGTATAGTAAAAGATAGAAATTTAGATTGTTATTTATACTATTTAGTTGATGCAGAAAGATATGATGTAAAAACACACTTAGAATCTATTGAATTTATAAAAAAATTAGGTTTTAAAACAACGGGAGTATTTACAAAATGTAATAAAATAGATGATTTAGAAAAAGAAATTGTATATTGGAATGAAAATAGAAAAAAACTTGATTATGAAACTGATGGTTTAGTAATTAAAGTTAATGAATTTGAATTACATAATATATTGGGTTATACAGCTAAATCACCTAAGTGGGCAATAGCATATAAGTTTAAAGCAGAACAAAAAGAAACAAAGGTAGTAGATGTAAGTTTTCAGGTTGGTAGAACGGGGGTTATTACCCCAGTAGCAGAACTTGAGCCAGTGAATATTTCTGGTTCAGTTGTAAAACGTGCATCACTTCATAATTTTGATGAAATAGAGAGATTAGGTTTAAAAATAGGAGATATTGTAATAATAGAGAAAGCTGCTGAAATAATACCTCAAGTAGTAAAAGTACTATTTGAAAAAAGAAGTGGTTTTGAAAAAAATATTTCAATAATTACGAATTGTCCTTGTTGTAATAGTTTGCTGATAAAAGAAGAAGGACAAGTTGCACTTAAATGTAAAAACCCTAATTGTATTGAAAAATTAAAAAGAAAAATAGAATATTTTGTAAGTAGAGATGCTTTAAATATTCAAGGATTAGGTAATAAAATAATTGATAGATTTGTTGATTTATCAATTATAAAAAATGTAACAGATTTATTCACTTTAGATAAATATAAAGAAGAATTAATGAATTTGGACAAAATGGGACAAAAAAGTGTTGAAAAATTATTAGCAAATATTGATGAAGCTAAAAATATTAGTTTTGATAAATTATTTTATTCTTTAGGAATTGAATATGTTGGTAAAACAACTTCAAAATTAGTTGTATCACATTTTGAGACTATAGAAAAAATATTAGATGCAGAATTAGAAGATCTTATGGCTATAGAAGGTGTAGGAGAAAAGGTTGCAGCGTCAATATATAATTATTTTAAAGATGAAGAAAATATAGCATTGATAAATGAAATGAAAAATATAGGTTTTAATTTTATTTATGAAAAAGAACAAGTATTAAATAATGATTTTATTACTAATAAAAAATTCTTAGCTACAGGGAAATTTGAGAATTTCTCTCGTGAGGAAATTAAAGATTTAATAGTAAAAAATGGAGGAATTTATTTATCTAGTGTAAGTAAAAATTTAGATTATTTAATAGTTGGAGAAAAAGCTGGTTCTAAGTTAGATAAGGCTGAAAAATTAGGGGTAAAGGTATTGGATGAGGAAGAATTTTTAAAATTAAGTAATTTGAAAGGTTAGAAAATGAAATTATTTGTACCAAAAGGATATAAGACAAGTTTAAATATTATGCAAACAGAGGTTGCAATTAAAGAAATAAAAGATTTTTTTGAAAGGGGCTTAGCAGATGCTTTAAATCTTACAAGAATTTCAGCACCTTTATTTGTAGTAAAATCAACTGGATTAAATGATAATTTAAATGGTGTAGAAAGACCTGTATCATTTGATATGAAAGAAGATCCAAATACTACCATTGAAATTATACATTCACTTGCAAAATGGAAGAGAATGGCACTAAAAAGATATGGGATAAAAGAAAATTATGGTATTTATACAGATATGAATGCTATAAGACGTGATGAAGATTTAGATAATACACACTCTATATATGTAGATCAATGGGATTGGGAATTAGTAATATCTAAAGAGACAAGAGAAAGAGGGATAGAATTTTTAAAAGAAGTTGTAACTAAAATATATAAAGTATTTTTAGCAACAGAATCATATGTTAATATGAAATATCATGATTTAAAACAACTATTACCAAATGATATTTATTTCTTAACATCTCAAGAACTAGAAGATATGTACCCGAACTTATCTGCAAAAGAAAGAGAAAATGAAATAACTAAAAAGCATAAAGCAGTATTTTTAATGCAAATAGGGAAAACCCTAAATAGTGGAGAAAAACATGATGGTAGAGCACCAGATTATGATGATTGGGAACTAAATGGAGATATATTAGTATGGAATGATTTATTAAAATCTGCATTCGAATTATCTTCAATGGGTATAAGAGTAGATAAAGAAACTCTGAAAAAACAATTAGAATTAGCTGGAAATAAAGATAGAGAAAATCTTGATTATCATAAAATGTTATTAAATGATGAACTACCTTTAACAATAGGTGGTGGACTTGGACAATCAAGAATTTGTATGTTCTTATTACAAAAAGCGCATATAGGAGAAGTTCAAGCATCTATTTGGACAAAAGAAATTGAAGAAGAATGTTTAAAAAATGGAATCAATTTATTATAATATTAATCCTGGTTTACCAGGGTTATATAGGAAATTAGAATTCTAATAAGATGTATATAATTTTATTGATTAATATAAAGTGCAACAACAGTTTATAAAAAATAAAATTAATAAGTAAATTTGAGTAATACAAAAATACCTATTTAAATAATAGGCCATTAGGGTTATAGAATTTATGAATAGGAGGTCCAATAGAATTATTTATAAA
>NZ_WOEI01000035.1 GCF_009733925.1 Streptobacillus canis
TGATGGTCCTACAAATACCATGAATTCTCCATCTTTTATTTCTAGGTTTATTCCATGTACTGCTTTAAATCCATTCGGATATTGTTTTTCTACATTCTTTAATATTACTTCTGCCATTATTTTTCTCTCCTATTTTAAGTCGCTCATAGGAACTACATCCATATCAGCATAGTTTTGATTTTCTCCTGCCATTGACCATATAAATGTGTAACTTCCTGTTCCAGCTCCAGCATGTATTGACCATGAAGGTGATATTGTTGCTTGTTCATTTTTCATTACTAAATGTCTTGTTTCACTAGGTTCACCTAATAAATGGAATACTCTTGTATTTTCTTCCATATCAAAGTAGAAATATGTTTCCATTCTTCTATCATGTGTATGAGCTGGCATAGTATTCCAGATACTTCCTGTTTCTAATATAGTCATTCCCATTAATAATTGACAAGATTGACAAACTGATGGATCTACATATTTATATATAGTTCTTTCATTTGAAGTTTCTAATGCTCCTAATTTAATTGGATTCGCTTTATCGATATCTATTTTAACTATTGGATATTCTTTGTGGGCTGGGGCAGAAACTATGTAATATTTAGCAGGAGTTTCTTTATCATCAGAGGTAAACACAATTTCTTTATTCCCCATTCCTATATATAGCCCGTCTTTCTTGTTCATTTCATAAACTGTACCATCTATAACTACAGTTCCTTTTCCACCAACATTGATTAAACCAATTTCTCTTCTTTGTAAAAAGAAATCTGTTCCCAATGCTTTTACTTCACCTAAAACTACTTCTCTATTTACTGGTTTAACTCCTCCAGTAATCATTCTATCATCATGTGAGTAAACTAAATTTACTATATCCTCTACAAATACTTCTTCTATTAAAAAGTTTTCTCTTAATTCTGTTGTATCATATTTTTTCATATCTCTTGGATGTACTGAATATCTAACATCTAATTTCATTTTTTTCCTCCTAATTTATCTTGCTAACCATGCTCCATCTACTGCTAAAACATGTCCATTTATATAGTCTGATGCTTTACTTGATAAAAATACTACTGCTCCCATAAGATCTTCTGTTTCTCCCCATCTTCCAGCAGGTATTCTATTTAATATTTCTTGATTTCTCTTAACGTCATCTCTAATTGGCTTAGTATTTGCTGTTTTAATATATCCTGGTGCAATTGCATTAATTTGAATATTTTTATCTGCCAATTCATTTGCAAATGCTCTTGTAAGTCCCATCACTCCATGTTTACTTGCTGTATATGGTGGAACAAATTTTCCTCCTTGGAATGATAACATAGAAGCTATATTAACAATTTTTCCATGTCCTTGCTCTACCATTACTTTAGCTACTCTTTGAGATAAGAAATATAAAGCATTTAAATTTATATCCATTACTGCATTCCAATCCTCTTCACTATATTCAAGAAGTGGAGCACGTCTAATTGTTCCTGCATTATTAACTAAAATATCAATTTTCCCAAATTCTTTAAGAGATTTTTCAACTATTTCCTCTCTAACTTCTTTTTTAGTTAAATCTCCTTTTACAAATATTATTTTTTTACCAACTTTATTCGCATATTCTGTAACTTCTGCTACATTATTATCAAAAGTTGAAATAACTAAATCAGCACCCGCTTCCATTAAAGCTTTTGAATACGCAAGTCCAAGTCCTGTATTTCCTCCTGTTACTATTGCTGTTTTCCCTTCAAGCGAAAACATTTCAGATAAAAATTTATTCAAGTGTCAACACCTCTTTCTCTTCATCATTATTAATTTTAAATATATTATTATCATATTTAATTTCCAAATTTTTATTCTCTTCTCTTATAGATATTTCTTTATTCTTTTCTTCAAAGTCTATAATATAATAAACATTTTCATTATGTAGGTGATCTATCCATATTCTTACAAAATATCCTACTTCTTTTTCTTCTACTTCTATATTAAGTTTATGATTTGATATTGACTTAAATACTATGTTATTTACTTTTATTTTATTTTCTTCTTTACTTATTAACGGCATCTTTTTATATAACCTATTTTCTAAAGTTGTATATACTTTTTTATCACTACTTATATTAGTATTTAAACAAATCAAACTATCTTTAGTATAAATATATGTTTTATACACTTTCAAGCTTTCATTATGATTTATAAATTCCATAAAATATATTATTTTACCTTCATTTTCTATAGCTCTAACCCTCTCTGCTTTACTCATATTTTCCCCTAAATGTTGAGAGGTATTAACGCCTTCAAGATATTCATATACTTCTGTAGTCCCTGGAAGATATCTAGAATCTACATTATGCCAGTATTCTTTAAATGTAACATCTTTTGTATATATATATATCATTCCATCACCAGTATACCAACCTCTTAAATTTTCACCATTAAAGCTTTCATAATTAGATATATATTTACTATGTCCTGCAATTGCAATTGCTCTTTCTTCATTTTTAATGAATATTCTGTTCATAGTATTGCAAATTTTCACAGTTTCTTTATATTTAATTTTCCCTTTATTTTCTATAATATTATTGGCAAGCGAGAACATAAAGGGTGATAATTCATTTTCAAAATAGGAATAATCAACATATCTTAATATTTCACTTGCGACAAATGATTTTAATTCCTCATCATTTAAACCAAATGCAATTAACATTATAGAATTAAGCAACATGTGTCCTATAGTTTTATCAAATGAATTTTCTCTTGTAATTGCTCTTCCATTTAACATATCAGGAAAAGCTCCATTATACATGAAAGGTTCATAGCAGTTTTTAATAATTTCTTTCAATTTTTCTTTTTCTCCAAGAAATTCTATATATTTACTATCACCAATTACATACATTATTTCACCTATTCCTTGAAGTAATACATTTCCATATGTACCATTATATCCAATACTACCATGTTGTATAAATGTTCCATCTTTATAAAAACCATCTCTTTGTGTATCGTTTTCTAGTGTATGTAAATCCTCATTGTATTCCCAAACTTCAGGAAGCGATTTGAGAGAAAGTATAAATTCTTCTTCATCATTTAAAAGTAAAGATCTAAATAACGAAATTTTAACTGTATCTACTCTATTACCTCCAGTTGATTTTCTAAAAGGATTATTTGTAGGATGTATTGCTACTGGATTATTACCTGAATACCTAGGATCTTTTTGAAAATATCTACTAACAATTAAATTTTCTTTTTTTTCATTTTGAAATTCTTCTTCATCCATTAATATAAAGATATCATTTAGCAATAATGGTATCCCTATTTCCCACTGCCACCAATTCATTTTTTCAACTGCAAATAAATTATAATAAGTAACTCTTAAAAATTTTAAACTTTCAAGTACTATTTTTTTAATTTTTTTATCTTTAAATCTCACATTACCTTCTTGATTATATGCCTTACATAGTTCCAAAATATTATTATATTTTATCTTAACTTCAGCAATAGTCAAATCATTTAGAAATTTCAATTTTTCTATATTTTCTATTTGTTTTTTTTCAATTTGTTTTTGTTTTTCTATAGGTATTTTTTGGAAATCACCTATTAAATATTCTCTTCTTTTTAAAATTATCTTATTCATAGTTTTCCTTTTTAGAAACCGTTTTATAATCTAGACAATAAATTATACCCTAATTCTTTAATATGTCAATAATCTCCTGATATTTTTTATAAAATTTTTCTGTTTCTTCTCTAACACTATCATATCCTTTTATTGATATTTCCTTAGTTAGAGCACTTCCTATCCCTAAAGCAAAAGCTCCAGCTTTTAACCATTTATCCATATTATCTATGCTTACTCCTCCAGATGGCATCATTTCAGCATATGGTATAGGGCCTTTTACATTTTTTATGAAATTAGGTCCTAAAAGATCTCCAGGGAATAATTTCACTAATTCTACACCACTTTCAAGTGCTTTTACAATTTCTGTAATAGTTGCACAACCCGGTAAATAAGATACTTGATACCTATTACATACTTTAGATATATCTGTATCTAAATGTGGGGAAACTATAAATTTTGCACCTTTCATTATTGCTATTCTTGCAGTAATATCATCTAAAACTGTTCCTGCTCCTACTATTACATCACTATCCTTATATTCTTTAGATAATCTTTCAATAGTATTTTCTACATAAGGTGTCGAGAATGTTAATTCTATTATTTTTATTCCACCTTCTATAACTTTCTTTGCTATTTGATAAGCATCTTCATCGTTTCTTCCTCTTATAACAGCAACTAATTTCTCTTTTTTTAAACTCTTTAATACATTTTCTTTCATAATATACCTCTACCTATTTTTATTAATAAAGTTAGATAACTCTTCTCTATTTGGTAACCCTTCATTATCACTTCTATGACTTACTTGTATTGCTCCAATTGCATTTGCTCTCTCAAGCATTTTTTCTTCTGATAATCCATCTAATATGCTTGAAATAATTCCTACTGCAAATCCATCTCCAGCACCTACTGTATCAATTACTTCTTTCACTTTAAAACTTGGAACAAAAAAATGTTTATCTTCTTCAAAGTAATGAGAACCTTTTTCTCCTTCTTTTATTATTACCTTTTTTACTCCCATCTCAAAGTATTTTTTAGCTATTTCATTTATATCATTAAGCCCTAAAAGTATCTTGCATTCGCCAATACCAGGTAATATTAAATCAACTTTCTTACATATATCATTTACAGTATCTTTCATTTTTTGTGTATCTTCCCACATTTGTGGTCTTAAATTAGGATCAAAAGTTATATATTTACCTTTTTGTTTTGCTTTATTTATTAGATGATATAAAGCTTCTTTAAATGTTTCTGATATACCCAAAGGAATACCTGTTATATGAACTAAGTCAAATTCATCAAAAGATATTTTATCTATATCTTCTTTAGATATTTTACTTGCTGCTGAACCTTTTCTAAAGTTATGGACTAATGGATCTCCTTCAAAAACTTTAGATTTAAACTGCATCCCTGTTCTACCTTTTTCATCAAATTCTAAGTATTTAGTACCTATTTTTTCTTTTTCTAAAAAATCGTATATTTTTTCTCCAAAAGGATCTTTACCTAATTTTGTTAAATATTCACAATTAAATCCTAATCTTGAAAGACCTACACAAACATTTAATTCAGCTCCTGCAATTGCAGTCTTAAAATTATCAACATTTGATAAAGGTCCACAATCTTCTGCCATTAGGAGCATCATTGCCTCTCCGACTAATAAGATATTTTTCATTTTCTTCTCCTATTCTTTGTAGATCCTCTAACTATTAATTTAGCTGGTAATTCAATATATTCTATAGGTTTATCTTCATTTTTTATTCTTTCAAGTATAAGTTCTGCACATCTTACTCCACACTCATAAGATTTTTGACTTATTGTTGTAACTCCATCTTTATCAACGAGTTCTGCCCAACCCCAATCATCAAAACTACATATCCCTATATCATCTTTTTCTATATCATAACCAAGCCTTTTAATATTTTGTAAGACTTCTAATAAGACTTTACCATTCATACAAAATATAGCTTTTCTACTACCATTATTTTCTAGATATTTTTTTAATTTACATTTCAATTCATCTCCATTTTTTTCTTCATAAATAAATGTATACTTTTCTTTATCATCTATAGAAAATATATTTTTCATCGCTTCTAAATAAGCTTTATGTCTTAAATTTCTTATATTATTACTTAATTCATAACTAAAGAATGCTACTGTGTCAAACTCTTGTTCAAATAAATGTTCCATAGCAGCATATGTAATGCTATAATTATTAATTGTAACAGTATCTATTGTATTTGCTTTATATATACTTCTATCAGCAAGTACTAAAGGTAATTTTTTCTCACTTACTAAATTAATTAAATATTCATCATTACTTCCTGAAGTATTTATAATCAAACCATCTATATTATATGAAATTAAAGATTCTATCGCTTTTATTTCATCTTCTTCATTATTGCTAATTTCAGTAACTAATACCCTGTATCCATTTTTTTGACACACTTCTGATATTCCTTTAAAAATATTACTTGAGAATTGATTTTCAATATCCGCTATAGTACAACCTATTATTTTACTTTGCTTATTCTTCAAACTTCTTGCCATACCATTTGGTACATATTCTAATTCTTTAATACTTTCAGATATTTTTTCTCTTGTTTTTAATGACATAAATTCATATTTACCATTTAAATATCTTGAAACTGTCGTTTTAGATACACCAGCACGTTTAGCAACATCAATTATTGTTGTTTTCATCCAGTTCTCACTTTCTCATTTTTTAGAAACCGTTTTCTAGTTTTTCAATATATTATATCTCTATTTTCCTTAAAGTCAAGAGGGAAAATAAAAAAATTTGATAATTTCGTTTACTTTTTATTTAAAGTAAGAAAAAATGGAACATTCGTTCCATTTTAATCTTCCCAAAAAAGTTCATCTAAACTTTTATCTAATACTTTACAAATTGCTATACATAAATTTATTGTAGGGTTATAGTCTCCCTTTTCGATAGCATTTATTGTTTGTCTTGATACATTTACTAGATCTGCTAGTTGTTGTTGTGACAAATCTTTAAGTGCTCTAGCAGCTTTTAATTTTAAATTTTTCATTATTCTTCATCCTCTTTATGAAATCTATTTCTAATATATACCCCTCCTGCTATTATAAACATCAGAAGTGCTGCAATAAAATTAATAAATGATTTTAAAGTAATTGCTAGAATTAAGTTCATTAATCCTATAGAAATATTTGTAAAATAGAACTTTTTCATATTAGTTTTAGATTGTAGATATGAATCAGTAAATATTGTAAATACTGAAACTATTGCTATACCTACAAGTATAGAAATAAATACAAATTTAGCTAAAGATACTAATTCTACATCATATTTCACTGCGTATAATTGACAAACTAGTGAAAATACAGCCATAAAAATTACCATACCATTAAATCCATATCTGTATCCTAAATTAAGATTTTGTTTTTGTCTTTCATCATATTGACAAGCTATTCTTTTTCTTTTTCTAATTCCTAATATTAATACTACTACCATCCCAACTATAGCACCTGTTACAAAACTTAAGTCTCTAATCATAATTATCATCTCCTTATTTATCTTGATAATAATATACAATATATTTTTTAAATTGTCAAGTATATTTTACATAAAAATATTTATATATTACAAAAAGGCCTTTTCAGGCCTTTATGTATATACTATTTTTTCTCTTTTAAAATTCCTAAGATTACAGCTCCAACTACTGAACCTATTAATATAGCCAATAGGTATAAGAAGAAGTTTGAACTTAAGAACATAACTAATATTCCACCATGTGGTGCTGGTATTTTAATATCAAATAACATAGTTAATGCTCCTGCAAGTGCTGATCCAACTATTGCTCCAGGTAAAACTCTTAATGGATTTGCTGCAGCAAATGGTATAGCTCCTTCTGTTATGAAAGATATACCCATGATGTAGTTTGAAAGACCTGCTTCTCTTTCATCTTTATCATATTTTGATTTAAATATTGTAGTTGCAAGTGCTATTGCAAGAGGTGGAACCATTCCTCCAGTTGAAACTGTTGCAGCTAGTGTTCCAGTACCAAATACATATGCCGCTTTATTTACTGGTCCTCCCATATCTACTGCCATCATACCACCTAATAGTGCTCCTAAAAGTATTCTAGAACTTGCACTCATGCTTTCTAAGAAGTTAGTAATTCCTGTATTAACAACTCCAACAACTGGGTTTAATACAAATGCCATTACTAGTCCTGTTAATAATACTGTGATTACAGGTATAAATAGAATTAAATTAATTCCTTGTAATTGTTTCTTAATATTAGATGTCATTTTTGAATAATATTTAGTAATATATCCAGCAAATAATCCTCCAGCAAGAGCTCCTAAGAATCCTGAACCTCCACTTGAAGCAAGTGCCCCAGCAACAAGCCCAGCAGCAAGTGCTGATTTTTCACCTATACTATATGCTACATATCCTGCAAGTATTGGAACAAATAATCCAAATGCTGCTCCACCTATTTGCATAAATGTTGCTGCAAGTTTTGAAGTTGATCCAAATCCTCCACCAGTATTAGAATTTCCTGCTAAACTATCAAATAGGAAAGCAAGTGCTATTAATATTCCTCCACTTATTACTAGTGGTAACATGTATGAAACACCTGACATTAAGTGATTATACATTCCTTTTTTATCGCTCATATTAGAAGTAGCATTACCTGTTTGTTCAAAGTTTGCTACAGTTCCTTTTCCTGCAATTGTATCTAAGATTAATTCTTTAGCCTTATTAATCCCATCTTTAGCTCCAACTTTTATAACCTTATATCCATTAAATCTTTCTTCATTAACACTTTTGTTAACTGCAAGTATTACTCCACTTGCTTTTTCTAAATCTTCTTTAGTAATTTCATTTTTTCTACCATCTGTACCATTAGTTTCAACTTTAATATTTACTCCTAATTCTTTAGCTGCTTTAACTAAAGCATCTCTTGCCATAAATGTATGAGCTATACCTGTAGGGCAAGCTGTTACAGCAACTACATATTCTTCCTTTTTATTTTCTACTTTTTCCATAACTTCTTCTTTGGCCTCTATAATATCTAATACCTCTTCATAACTTGTTGCATTTACTAATGCATCTATCTTTTCTGAATCTAACATAACATCAGCAAGTTTTGTTAATATATCTATATGTAAGCTTCCTTCATTTTCAGGAACTGCTATCATAAAGAATAATCTTGATTTAATCTCTTCACCTTCACTAAAGTCTATACCTTCTTTTTTAGTTGCTACAACTAATGCAGGTTTACTTACAGCACGAGATTTAGCATGTGGAGTTGCTACTCCTTCTTCAAGTGCAGTATGTGAAAGTTCTTCTCTTGCGAATAAATCTTCAATAAATTTTTCTTGATCATTAATTACATCCGGTTTAAAAGCTTTAGACATTTCAATAATTGCATCATGTTTGTTATCAGCTTTTAAGTTGAATACAACTTGATTCTCTCTTAATAAGTTTCTTAATTTCATGCGTTTATCTCCTCTATTTTAATATCTTTAATTAATTCATCTATTAATTCTTTATTACCTATACCATATGAGTAAGCTGTTGAAGAACCACATGCTATAGCAAGTCTTAATGTCTCTACATCACTATATTTATTTACATAAGCATAAGTAAATCCTGCAACCATAGAATCTCCTGCTCCTATAGAGTTAATGTAATTTCCACTAGGTATATTACCTTTAAAGTATTTACCTTTTTTAACTAATATTGCACCTTTACTTCCCATAGATACTAATACATTTTCTATACCTTTATCTATGAATTTTTGTGCATATTCATACACTAATCTATCACTATCAAGAGTTGTGTCAAACACATCCTCTAACTCTTTAATATTAGGTTTAATTAAAATGTTATTGTATACATTATCATTTAATTTATCTCCCCTAGTATCAAGTATTATTTTAGCTTCAGTTGCCTGAGATAATTTTCTATATATATCATTTGCTACTCCACCAGGAATAGATCCTGCAAGTACTAATATATCATCTACTTTTAAAGTCTTAACAAAAGATAATAACTCCTCTATTTTTTCTTCTGAAATCTTAGGTGAAATACCTGCAATTTCCGTTTCTCCATCATTATCATTTATCTTAACATTTATTCTAGTAATCCCTTCAGTATTTATGAAGTTACTTTTAATCTCCATATCTTCTAAACTCTTTTTGATATATTCTCCTGTAAATCCTGAAACATATCCTAAAGCTACTGATTCCATACCAAGATTTTTAAGCATAATTGAAACATTTATACCTTTTCCTCCTGCTCTGAAATTAACTGCTTTTGATAAATTCAATTCTCCTATTTCAGTTTTATTTAAATATATATCATAATCAAGTGCTGGATTAAGAGTTAATGTATATATCATTTTTTATCCTCTTTCTTTTCAGTAATTAATATTGCCTTATCTATATCTGCAAATTTAACTCTTGAAATATTATTTAGTTTTGTTGAATCAGCAAGGACTATAGCTTTTCTTGAATGATTGATAGCCTCTTCCTTTATTACTGCTTCTTCAATATCTGGAGTTGAATATCCAAATTCTTCATCTACAGCATTTGCCCCTATAAACGCAAGATCAAATGAATAGTTTTTAAGTTGCTTCATTGCACTAACACCTATGATAGCTTTAGTAGTAGGTTTAACTTCTCCTCCAAGTAACATAAATGAAATTTCATTTTTAATTAATTCATTAATATGTTCTACACCATTTGTTACTACAGTTACATTTAAACCTTTTAAATATGGTATTATTTCAAAAACTGTAGTTCCTGCATCTAAATATATTAAATTATTTGGTTTAAGATACTTAGCTGCTTTCTTAGCTATAGTTCTTTTCTTATCAGAATGTTTACTACTTCTAATATGATAATCTACATCTAAATTATCATTTCTTAACTCTATACCTCCAGATATTCTATTTATCCTTCCTTGGCTTTCAAGTTTTAATACATCTCTTCTTATTGTTGCTATAGATATATTTAATCTATCTTCTAAATCAGAATATTTAACATAATCATTTTCCTTTACCATCTTCAAGATTATATCAAATCTTTCTTTTTGTAAATTCTTGGTCATAATCATGCCCTCCTAATACTATTATACCCTCATTTTTGATTTTGTCAATGATAAAAAATGAAAAAAATGATTTTTTTTTGAAAAAATTATAAAGATATTTACTTTCTATAGTTTATGGGCTATACTATGGTATAGGAGGAGGGATATATATGCCAAAAATTATAAGCGAAAGAGAAAAAAAGATTAGAGAAATTTACAAAAAGTATCCAACAAGACCATATATTTCTGACAGTAATAATCTGAAGAAAACTGTTCCATATAAAAATATGATACCCGTTACTGAAGATTTAGTCCCAGGAGACATTATACTCCTTTGGCGTGTTAATTTCAGAACATTTACAACTGAAACTCCGTTTCCAAAATATTTTGAATATGATTATGGTATTGATGCACCAGCAAATCTAAAAAAACTGATTGAAAATGAGTATGTTATTATCGATACAGCATTTGATACATTAAGACATATTACAGCTACACAATTAAAAGAAATCTTCAAAAAACATAATGTTAAGAACATTTCATCACTTAAAAAAGATGAACTAGTTGACCTTGCATACAATACGTTTACTGAAGAAGAATTAGGAAAAGAATTTGAAATACGTGGATATTCTATTACATATAAAGGGAAGGTAGCACTTGAAACTAATAGATATGTAGTAAATGCTCATCCACAGAAGGATTTAAAGAAATGATAAAAAGTTTAGGGCAAATTATGATTTATGTTAATGATACTACTGAAAACATGAAGTTTTGAACTGAAAAGGTTGGGTTTGTATTATAATTGTAAAAATTTATCTTATGTAATTTCACAAAGTCTTGAAAATGAAGTTAAAATAGTTCTCCATAATAAAGAATGGGTAAGAAGTATGATTTTGGATTTATGAAGACATTTAATTTTTCAGATAATGAAGCTAATTATTATGCAATGAGGGAAGTAAGATAACTTACTCCCCTATTTTTTTTGAATATGCAACTATAATTGAAAACATTAATAATGAGATTATAGTTCCTTCTCTAACATATATTGGTATTTTGTATATAAAACTTAAAGATAGTGAAATTATTACACACATAGTTTCTATAGTATATCTAGTAAATACAAATTTAAATCCAAATTTATTTTCAAGTAATATACATAAGAATTCTATAGGGAATTTAAGAGTATTGTAGTGCATAACTCTTCCTACTCCAAAGGCCCCTAAAGCATTACCTAAAATAAACAATAACATTCTTAATACATAATTTGATACTTCAAAATTTGCAAGTACTATGTATAGGAAAAAGTCTATTACTGAACCAAACATTATTATCGCTAAAAACATTAATACATAATCCGTAATTTTCTTTTCTTTATCAAATATTAAACATAAACTCATAAAGACTAAATTGAAAAATGTTGTAACCATTCCTACTTTTGCATCTAAAACATCTGCCACACTAACATTTAAAGCACTAAATGCACTTACTCCTATAAATGCTTTAATAGTTAAGGCTAACCCAAAGCCAGCTAATGCATAGAAAAATAGTGAAAGTCCTACCTTTTTATAATTCATCATACCTCCTAATATTAAAATAGAATGGTTATTCCCATCCTATTTCATCTACTTTATTTCTAATAATATCATAAATTTTTTCTTCATTTTCAAATAATGATTTTATCATTTCCATATATTTTTTTGCTCTTGGTTCATTTTCTGGTATAGTGATATAAAAACCTACATAAATACCATCATCATAATCATGTTGAAGATCAAGTAATAACTCTGGTCTATATGTTCTTACGTAATAATCAAAGAATGCAGCCCAGTTTTTACCATTCATGTAAGCTCTTTTATCTATAGCTTCCATTTTTTCACCTATTTCATAAGGTATATCTTCTGTAAGATATAGGCAAATATCTATAAAATCTTCATTATTCACTAATTCTATATACTCATTCATAAGTTTGCCTCCAATTCTTCCACACTATTATATACTTCAACAATATTTCTATCTTTTTGTGTTAAAAATCCATTTTCTACCATTTTATCAAGATACATTACAAATTCGTTATAGTATCCATCAATATTTAGAAGAACACATCTTGCTTTTCTAAGTCCAAGCCTTATATTTGAGATAGCTTCACTTATTTCTTCTAAAGTTCCTGGTCCACCTGGAAGTGCTATATACATATTACTTTCAAGCATAATATTTTTTCTTTCAGCCATTGTATTTACAATTATTAATTCTGATAGATTAGTATGAGCTATTTCTCTATCTACTAAAAATTGTGGCATTACTCCTATTACATATCCTTCTAATGATAAAGAAGCATCTGCAACTATACCCATAAGTCCAACTTTACCTGCTCCGTAAACTAAAGTATTTTTAGTTTTTGCAACAAGTTTACCTAAGTTATTAGCTTCTTCTGAAAACCTAATATTATTACCAACATTAGCTCCACAATAAACTGAAATTTTCATAATACCTCCTAAGAAATATTTATATAAAAAAAATGGAGGCGATAATCAGACTCGAACTGATGTAAAAGGTTTTGCAGACCTCTGCCTAAGCCCCTCGACCATATCGCCACACTCAATAAATATACCATAATTTAAGGTAAGTTGTCAAGGAGTTTAATGCTATTTCAAACATTTCCTAAATTAAAATAATAAGTGTCCAAAAATTTAATTAAACTAGATTTAATAGACACTCATAAACTTGATTAGATGTTAAAGCATTGAAAATTTTTCTTGGATAATTATTCATGAATGTTTCAATGTGTTTAACATCTTTTTTTGTTAAATGATCCA
>NZ_WOEI01000036.1 GCF_009733925.1 Streptobacillus canis
TTATGTCTTCTAATCCTGCTATCATTCTTAGTGTTGTTGATTTTGCACATCCTGATGGTCCTACAAATACCATGAATTCTCCATCTTTTATTTCTAGGTTTATTCCATGTACTGCTTTAAATCCATTTGGATATTGTTTTTCTACATTCTTTAATATTACTTCTGCCATTTACTCTCTCCTAATAAAAAATATATTTCTACAATAACATTATACCTCAACTTTTCATAAAGTCAATCATTTTTTTGAAATTTTTTTGCAATTTCTAAAAATTTTATGAAATTTTTGTTCAAAAGCTAATAAAAAAAGGCGAAAAAATATTTCGCCAATTTCTATTTATTTAATTTTTTATTCCAGCTTTCATTAATCTAATAATAGCTCCCCTATCATTTTCATCAAGTTTCATTCTGATAAATTTGATAGTTTCTTCTAAAGTTGGTATAGTCATGTATTCTAAAGCATTAACTCTTCTTCTTGTTTTTTCTATTTCATCTGCCATTAGTTGTGCAGATTTTTCAATTTCAGAAAGTTTTAATAACTCATTCATTACATTACTTAAATCCTCAACAGCCATATCTAGTTCTGAACTAGTATAAGCGAATGAATAAGGATAAATATCATCATCATTTCCATTTTTTTCTAATGTTATTTGTGGTATTCTAACACTCATAACATTTTTCTTTTCAACATTAACCTCAAAACTAATTTTAGGTACTGCTACAGCTTCTTCAAAAGAAGACTCTGAAATTAATGATTTAGAAATTGAAAAATTTTTTAGTGAACTTGTAAGTTTTTCTTCAACTCTTTTTCTCATTTCTCTATTCTGTTTTACAGTTTCTATAAATATTCTCATTAATTCATCTTGTTTATCTTTAAGTAATTTATGTCCTTTTTTTGCTGTAACCAACTTAATCTTAAGTTTACTTAACTCCATTCTTGTTGGATTTACATTTAATCTTGCCATAATTAATTATCCTTTTTTTCTAAATATTTTTCTAAATATTCATCTCTAATTCTCTTCAACTCATTTTTAGGTAATATTCTTAATAAATCCCATCCAAGTTCAAGAGTATCAATAATACTTCTATTTAAATTAAATCCTTGCCCAACATATTTTTCTTCAAATGCAGTTGCAAACTTAGCAAATTGTTTATCTGTATCAGATAGTGCAGACTCCCCTAAGATTACAGCTAATTCTTTTGCCTCTTTACCAGTTGCATAAGCTGAGAATAATTGGTTCATTGTATCTGCATGATCTTCTCTAGTTTTATTTCTTCCTATACCTTTATCTTTTAATCTTGAAAGTGATGGTAAAACATCAATTGGAGGCATTACATTCTTTTTATATAATTCTCTTGAAAGAACTATTTGTCCCTCTGTAATATATCCAGTTAAATCTGGAATTGGATGTGTTTTATCATCTTCAGGCATAGTAAGTATAGGTATTTGTGTAATTGATCCTGGTTTACCTTTTAATTTACCTGCTCTTTCATAAAGAGTTGATAAGTCAGTATATAGATATCCTGGATATCCACGTCTTCCTGGAACTTCTTTTCTAGCAGCTGAAATTTCCCTTAATGCTTCACAGTAGTTAGTTAAATCTGTAATTATTGTTAAAACATTCATTCCTTTTTCAAATGCTAAATATTCTGAACAAGTTAAAGCCATTCTTGGAGTAGCTATTCTTTCTACTGAAGGGTCATTTGCAAGGTTAATAAATAGAACTGCTCTATCTATAGCACCTGTTTTCTTGAAATCTTCAATAAAGAATTCTGCTTCTTCATATGTAATTCCTACTGCAGCAAATACTACTGCGAATTTTTCTCCATCTCCTAATACTCTTGCTTGTCTTGCTATTTGAGCTGCAAGTTCAGCATGTGGAAGTCCTGAACCAGAGAAAATAGGTAATTTTTGTCCTCTAACTAAAGTATTTAATCCATCTATTGCTGAAACCCCTGTTTGAATAAATTCTGAAGGATAATCTCTTGCAACTGGATTTAATGCTAGTCCATTAATATCTAAAGATTTTTCAGCTACAATTTTAGGTCCGTTATCTTTTTCTCTTCCTAGTCCATCAAATACTCTTCCTATCATATCTTCAGAAACTCTTAATTTTAAAGGTCTACCTAAAAATCTTACTTTAGAATCTCTCATATTTATACCTGCTGGTGATTCAAATAATTGAAGTACTGCTTTATCTTCATTTACTTCAAGTACTTTTCCTAGTCTTATTTCACCAGTTTGTGTTTCTACTTCTACTAATTCATCATAGCTTACACCTTCAACACCTTCAACTGTCATTAATGGTCCTACTATTTCATTAATTGTTTTATATTCTTTAATCACTACATTACCTCCCCTTGTCTTGAGATAAGTTCATTGATTTTTTCATCAACTTCTTTGTTAATTTCTTCTATTTTGTATATATTTTCTTCTGATAAGTATTTTGCTCTTGCAATTTTTTCTCTTACTTCAAGTTCTAAAATATCATTAACATATACATTTTTCTCTAAAGCTTTTTTAGCTTGTTTATAGAAATGTAATACCATGTTTAACATCTTATTTTGTTTATCTAAAGAAGTATATGTGTCTTGTTCATGGAAGGCATTTTGTTGTAAATAATCTTCTCTTATACTTTTTGCAGCTTCAAGTTTTAATTGATCTTCAAATGATAAAGTATCTTTACCAACAAGTCTTACTATCTCTTGTAATCCTGCTTCCTCTTGTAATAATTTCATAGCCATAGTTCTATTTTCAGAGAATTTCTCATCAACATTTTTATCCATCCATTCATCAACTTTAGTTTGATATAATGAATAAGAATTTAACCAGTTAATTGCTGGGAAATGTCTTCTATATGCAAGTTGTGCATCAAGTCCCCAGAATACTTTAACTATCCGTAATGTTGCTTGAGAAACTGGTTCTGAAATATCTCCTCCTGGAGGTGATACCGCACCTATAACTGTAAGTGCTCCTATTCTTTCATCTTCTCCTAAACAAACTACTTTTCCTGCTCTTTCATAGAAATCTGCAGCTCTAGATGATAGATATGCTGGATATCCTTCATCCCCTGGCATTTCTTCTAAACGTCCTGACATTTCTCTTAATGCTTCTGCCCAACGTGATGTAGAATCAGCCATTATTGATACTGAATAACCCATATCTCTAAAGTACTCAGCTATTGTTATACCTGTATAAATTGAAGCTTCCCTTGCCGCAACTGGCATATTTGAAGTATTTGCTATTAATACAGTTCTTTGCATTAAAGATTTACCTGTTAATGGATCTATTATTTCAGGAAATTCCATTAAAACGTCTGTCATTTCGTTTCCACGTTCTCCACATCCAACATAAACCACTACTTGAGCATCTCCCCATTTAGCAAATTGGTGTTGTACTACAGTTTTCCCTGATCCGAAAGGTCCTGGAACACAAGCTGTTCCTCCTTTAGAAACTGGGAAGAATGTATCTATTACTCTTTGTCCTGTAATTAAAGGTTCATCAGGATTAATTTTTTTAGCATATTTTCTACCTTTTCTTACTGGCCATCTTTGTATCATATTTACATTAACATCGCCGTTTTCTGTTTCAATTACAGCAATTATATCTTCTACTGTAAAATTACCACTTTCAATTTTTTTAATTGTTCCTTCTATTCCAACTGGAACCATTATTTTATGTTTGATTACTTCTGTTTCTTGAACTGTTCCTAAAACATACCCAGAACTTACTCTTTCCCCTACTGTTTTAGTCGCAACAAATTCCCAAACTTTTTCTCTATCTAAAGCGTTTACTTCTACTCCTTTTAGTAAGAAGTCTCCAACTTTTTGTTTAATTTTATCAAGTGGTCTTTGAATACCATCAAACATATTTTCTAATAGACCTGGTCCTAATTCAACTGATAAAGGCATTCCTGTTGTTTCAACAGGCTCATTAGTTCCAATTCCAGTAGTTTCTTCATATACTTGTATAGAGGCTCTATCTCCTCTCATTTCTATTATTTCACCTATAAGTTTATCATTACCAACTTTTACCATGTCAAATACATTAGCATGTTGCATATTTTCTGCAACTACAAGTGGCCCTGATACTTTTACTATTCTACCTTGCAAAGTATTTTCTCCCTTCATTAAAAGATATTAGTTCCTATTGCCTTTTCTATATTTTCATCTATTTTAGACATTCCTAAGTTTAAAGTACCAGCATTGTTTGGTATTAAAGTTATCATAGGAAGAATTTCTATTTTATATCTTTCTAAAACTTCTTCTGCTCTTTGAGCATATTCTTCTGTTATAAATATTATCCCATAATTATTACTTGCTAAATAATCTATAGTTGATTTTATTTTTTGTATACTCATTTCTACATTTTCAAAATTATCTATACTAAATACATCAACACCTAAAACCTTAAAAGAAATTACAGTGTCTCTGTCTCCAATTGCTGCTATCTTATACATAAACACCTCTCAATCTTTCTTTAATTACTTCTGGATTTATATTGTTTAATTTACCAGACATAATTAATCTTAGTGCCTTCATTTCATATTCTTTAGCTATAATATATGTAAATATTGGTTCTGGACCTATAGTCACATTTCTATAATCAACTGCTAAGTTAATTATCATATTATCAAACATCTTTTCAATATCCGATATATTTCCATCTTTTTCAAACTTATCCCAATATTTAGCTATAGTTGCTTTTTTAAATACTGGTAAATATGTATTATTTTCATATATTTTTACTAGTTCGTTTTTAGAAATACTTCCGCCATCAACAAACATATTTTCTACATAATCAATATTTTTATTTTGTTTTTTAAGTCTTAAGAATGTTACTATATTATATTTATCTATTACTCTATTGCTATATTTAATAAATATGTCTTCATTTAATTCCCTAGAAATTCTATGAACATCTTCCAAATACATTTTATCTAATAATATTGATGCTTTTTGTAAATCCTTTTCTTTTTTAACAACTAAAAGATTTTTTTCTAAATTATCTTTTTGCATACCTGTATCTAAAATATGCTTTTCAAGATCAGAGTTTGAATAATCATTTTTAAGTCTTAACTTAAGATTTTGATATTCATACTTTAAAGCAATCATATCTACTATACCTTGTTCTTCTTTTGTAAGTTCTCTTACAAATGAAAATACTCTTTTCGTTTCATTAAATAATATTTCTTCATACATTTCATCATTTGTAACACCAGCCATTGAAAATGCATATTCTGTATCATTTAATGTTTTAAGTATTTCTTTTAACGTATTTGTTTCAATCATTCTTATTAACTTTTGCTCAGTTAATAATTTTTTTTCTTGAATTTTTATTATAGAAACAGGCAAAATGAAATTATTTCTATTCATCTTCATTCTCCTTATTCAAAATATTTTTGTATTGCTTCTTCTAACTCTTCTCTTTTATGTCTAATTAAACTATCAAAACTATAGTTTTCTTCTATACCTTTATGTTTAATAATAAAGCCATTTTTTACATTTTCATCAACTTTAATATTAGGTAATAATCCTAATAAAGCATTGAACTTTTCTGGAATTAATATTTCTTCATCATCAAACTTTTTAGTTCTTTTTGATAAATTATCTAATAAGAAAGTTTTCATTTCATCCAATGAAATATTTTCTAAAATTCCTTTTAATTTGTCAATTACTTCTGTTATTAACCCTTGCTTAGTTTGAAGTAAGATATTTTTACATTTTAATTCAACACCTGAAGCAATTCTTTCAAGTTCTAATGTTTTAGTTGATTCAAATTTTCTAGTAATATTTTCTTTTTCTGATTTAAGTCTATTTTCAAAATCATTTTTTAAAGCATTCATTTGTTTGTTTGCTTCCTCAGTTATCAAAGATATTTTTTCATTGCTATCTGCTTTAATCTTTGACATTATATTATCTAAATTTGATATCATTTTTACACTCCTAAGCTACGTTATTTAATAAGATTACAGATATTACTAATCCTAATAGGGCATAAATCTCAACCATTACCGCATAAACTATACCTTTAACTTGTTGTTCTTCATTTTTTGCAAGTATAGTAATACCTGCAACTGAAACTCTCGCTTGAGCTATAGCTGAATGTAAACCAACAAATGCTATTGGTAAACAAGCTACTAAAACTACTAATCCTTGAGAAACTGTAGTTGCTGATGAAATTTTTCCTGATGCAAGTAATGCAATAACGAATCCATATAATCCTTGTGAACCTGGTAATAATTGTAAGATTAATGATTTACCAAATTTTTCAGGTTCTTCTATAACTATTCCAGCTGCTGCTTCCCCAACCATTCCTACTGCTTTTGCTGAACCTATTCCTGCAAGAATTGCTGCAAGTGCTGCTCCTAAATATCCTAAAGCTGGTCCTAAATTTACTAATAATGCTTCTAAACTTATCATTTGTATTTTCCTCCTAATTATTTCTTATGTTTATATATTTTTCTTTTATTTTAAAGTCTTTAAATGGTTTCCCTCCACCTTCGTAGAATTTAGAGAAAAACTCTACATATATTAATCTTGATGTATGAACATATGCTCCTAACATTGATAAGAATAAGTTAAATGCATGTCCAATTACTAATATTAATCCAACAAAGATTAACATATACCATTTATTACCCATCATAGATGCTATCATGTTTACAGCATAAGCAATATATCCTCCTGATAATCCTAATGCCATAAGCCTTACATATGAGATTAAATCACCCATATATCCTGAAATTCCATAAAGAGCATAAACTCCTAATCCTATTCTTCCTCCAACATTTTTAACTTCTCTACCACCAGTGGCAACAATTAATAACATCGAAATTATCATGGTGTATTTTGCAATAGTTACATAACTACCTTCTACCCCTGTAAATTTAGCAAATACGAAGTATCCTGTAGATATTAATGTTACTATCCAAAATCCAACATCACATAATGCATCATAATATCTTTTATCTCTTATTAATAAATATGCTTTAACTCCTAAAGCAATAAATATATGTATAATACCTAAAATTATTGATAATATCATTACTGGTTGATAATCACTTGTAGGTGAATAAATATGTAATGGATTACTAAATTCATATCCAAATAATGAACCATATAATAATCCCCAGAACATAGTTGATATTCCTAACATTAGTAAGAATTTAGCTACTGACTTTCCAGTTTTATCTAATTTAAATATTAATAATGCTATTCCTGATAACACACTCATTACTATACCATATCCTAAATCTGCTATCATCATTCCAAAGAATAACCAAAAGAATGGAGCAACAAGTATTGTTGGATCTATTTCAGTATATTTTGGTAACGAATATGTTGCAGTTAGAGTTTCAAACGGCTCTAAAACTTCGTTATTTGCAAGTTTTATTGGTATGTCTCTTGAAGTTTCATCAAATTCTTCATACTCTAAGTAATAATCTTTATTACATACTTTTTCTATTCTTTCTTCAAATTCTTTTTTTCTTTCTGAAGGGATATATCCACTTATAGCACTAAGCTTTTCAGTTGATTTGAACATTTCCTTCACATTTTCTTTTAGGAGAATATTTTTATAATACTCATAAGCTATCTCTATTTTCTCTAAATGTATTCCATTTTCACTTAATTTTTTATCAAGTTCTTCTAATTCAATTTTATTTTTATTAAGCTTATCCATTTTTTCTTTTTTTATTTCTATTGGAAGTTTTTTAATATCTATATTTAACTTATTAAAGTTATATAATCTCAGCTTATCTGACATATTTGCATCTTTATCAGAAAAGATAATAAAATTAACTTCTTTTTTCCCATAATCAATTATTTCTAATTCTGATAAACTTAAATCCTCTAATTTAAATTTTTCAAAATTCTTAACTGACATACTCCCTATATTAACATCTACATTTTTTAGTCTACTTAAATCACTTTCAGTAACATCCAGATTAGACCATTTTTCATATTCTCTTATTTCATTTACTAAGTTTTCATTAGCTTTAATCTTACTTTCCTTTTGATGGAAAATATGATTAATTTCCTCAATTATACTATCTATATCAATCTTGTTGATATATCCTTCAAGTTCTTGGTAACTAAATTCTTTTTTACCTTCTCTTAAAGATTGAATTAAAGGTTTTTTTTCAGAATATCTTCTAATTTTCTTGATTATAGACTCTAGTTTATATATCTTATCTTCTAGCTCTTCTTTACCTTCAGATTTAAGATTATCTAATTCTAAATCTAATTCTCTAAAGTCTACTTCCACAAATTCTTGTAGTTGTTTCAATAAGGCGTTTAGTTCATTTTTAAAGCTTATTAAATTAAACTTTTCAACCTTTACTATTGCCATATTTTATCCTTTCATTACTATATTTTTTACTTCTTCTAAAACTAAATCTATTTTATCATGAAAGTTATTTGATAATTTTTCAGATTTATCTTTCATTTCCGTAATCTTATACTCTAATGAATTTCTTAATTCGTCTTTTTCTTTATTTAATTTTTCTACAAGTTCAACTTTATACTCTTTAATATTTTGAGTAAAACTTTCTTCTAAATTTAACTTTAAATTCTCAATATTTGAATGTAACTCTTTTTGAGATGATTCAAAACTATCTTTTGCTAATTTTTCAATTTCTTCTAACTTTTCTAAAATCTCTTTTGCCATTTTCCCTCCTTTAAAATAGTACTATATAATCACCATAACCATATTCTTCAAGTTTTTCCTTAGGAACAAATCTTAGAATTGCTCCATTAATACAATAACGTAGTGATCCTTTATCTCTTGGTCCATCTGTGAATACATGACCAAGATGTGCTAAATCTTTTGCACTTTTAACTTCTATTCTATTCATTCCATGAGAATTATCTTCATAAAAGTTAACTGTTTCTGTTAAAATAGGTCTAGTAAAGCTAGGCCAACCACAACCTGCATCAAATTTATTATGAGATAAAAATAATGGCTCTCCTGTAACAACATTTATATAAATACCTTCTTCTTCAAATTGTTCAAATTCAGAAGTAAAAGGTCTTTCAGTAGCACTGTTTTGAGATATTTCAAATTCTAACTTACTAAGTTTTGTTCTTAATTCCTCTAGTTCTGGTTTAATATATATTTTATCAAATACTGGTTCATATGCAGAATGTAGATTTATATGACAATAACCATCCGGATTATTATCTAAATAATCTTGATGATAATCTTCTGCAAGTATATATTCTCTTAATGGTTCATTTTCAACAACTAATTTAGATCCAATTTTTTTCTCAATAAAGTTATATACTTTATTAATAACTGGAATATCAGCATCGTCAATATAATAAATTCCAGTTCGATATTGTCTACCTATATCTCCACCTTGTTTATTTACTGAAAGTGGATCAATTAATTTAAAAAATCTAAGTAGTAATTCCTCAAGTCTAACTAAATTAGAATTATATTCTATCTCTAATGTTTCAACATGATCTGTTAATTTAAGTTCCTTATAACTAGTATTAGGTGAAATACCATTAGCATAACCAACTGTTGTATTTACAACTCCAAGTACTCTTTTAAAGTAACCTTGCATACCCCAAAAGCACCCACCAGCTAAATATATTTTTTTCAAAATAATCACCTCATTTTTTTACTTATTACCTTAATTATATCATAATTTAGTAAATAAAAAAAGAAAAGTTCTCCTTATTTTATCTAAAAAATATATAAACTAAAATGTTCAGAAATTCAATAAATATTATATAGATACCGTTACACTATACTTAATATTATACATTATAAATTTAATTTGTCAATACAAAAAAAGAAGCCAAAAGGCTTCTATGTATTCTGTTTTAAATATTAAATGGCGACCTTGGAAGGACTCGAACCTTCGACCCTCTGATTAACAGTCAGATGCTCTAACCGACTGAGCTACAAAGTCAT
>NZ_WOEI01000037.1 GCF_009733925.1 Streptobacillus canis
TCATACTAAAACTTCTTATACAATACTTAAAGATAGCGCAAACCCTAATAGAATTAAAACCTTATCTATTAAGAAATTAACTAATATTCTTAACAAAAGTTCTAATGGTCGGTTTAAACAGTCTAAATTCTTTAAGATAATTGATATTGTTTAAAAAATACATCATTTAGTGCTAATTTTGTTTTGTCTAAAATTTGATAACCTATCCAACTATATTTTTATTAATTTATACTTGACAAATCATAGTTGGTCTCCTCTTTCTATATAGTGGAAAACTAGACCTAAGCCTAGTTTCCCAAAGTTATTAATTATTTTCTAATAAGAATTCATTTACTTTTGCAAAGAATAATTGAGAGTTAATTTGTCCGAAGAATCTGTTTACTCCATCAGTTTTTTGTAATTCAACAGTTAATTGATCAACTGTCATTCCATACATTCCTGCTACTCTTTCTAATTCAGCATCAAATTCAGCTTCAGTTACTTCAATTCCTTCAACTTCAGCTATTTTTGATAAAATAAAGCTTGATTTAACACCTTTTTCAGCTCTTTCTCTTAAATCTTCTCTCATTTTATCAACTGTTTGCCCTGTCATTTGTAAATAAGTTTCTAAGTTCATACCCTGCATTTGTAATGTTTGAGCAAATCTTTCAATTTGAGCATTTACTTCTTGATCTACAGTTATAGCTGGTACTTCCATTGTAGTTGATTCAGTAATTGTTTCAACTATTTTTTGTAATCTTGCATTTGTTGCTTGATTTTCTTTGTTTGATAAAATGTTTCCTTTAATTGCATTTTTTAAATCTTCAACTGTATCAGAACCACTTGCTTTAGCAAATTCATCATTTAATTCTGGTGTAATTGCTTCTTCTAATCCATTTAATTTAACTTTAAACACTGATTCTTTACCTTTTAAGTTTTCTGCATGGTATTCTTCAGGGAATTTAACATTTACTTCAAATTCTTCTCCAACTTTTTTACCAACTATTTGTTCTTCGAATGTATCTATAAATGTTTTAGAACCTAATTCTAATCTATGGTTTTCAGCTTTTCCACCATCAAATGCTACTCCATCTACAAATCCTTCAAAGTTAATGATTGCTATATCACCTAATTTAGCTTCTTCTCTTTCAGTTTTTTCAAACTTTTTAGCTCTTTGAACCATTCTGTTAATTTCATTATCTACTTCTTCATCAGTTACAGTAACTTCTTCTGCTTTAATTTCTAACCCTTTATATTTTGGTAATTCAAATTCTGGGAATACTGCAACTTTTAAACTCATTTTTAATTGTTCTTCATTATAATCTAATGAAACTATTTGTAAATCTGCTACTGGTCTTACTTTTTCCTCTCTAATTAATGCTGTATATTCTGTTTTTAATACTTCATTGATTAATTCATCTCTTATTTCACTTTTAAATGTTTTTTCAATTACATCAGCTGGTACGTGACCTTTTCTAAATCCATCAACTTTAACATTTTTAAATTTTGATAGAATTGATTCTCTTAATGCTTTGTATTCTTGTCCTTTTTTTAATATTTCAAATGCTACTTCTGAACCTGCTAATTTTTCTAATTTCATTTTTCCTCCTAGTTTTATTCTATATCTTTTAATTTTAATCTAATTACTTTTTTCCCGATTAACTCAGGTGTATATATTATTTTATACAATTTATTTGAATTTTTCAAGTTTAATTTATGACTTAAATTATATCCAAGTATTTGTATTTCTTTACCATTTCTATATATATAAGCTTTAAAATGTTTATTATCAATTCCAAAAATCAGTATATTTCTAAATTTAATATTTTCATCATAGAAATTTGGTTCATTATTTGAAAGACCAAATGGTCCCAAATTATTTATTTCTATCATTTTTTTTGAAGTTAATAAATTTACTGGAAATTTAGCATCAATAATTATCTCGTCTTTTGATTTCTCAGTTAAATTTAAATTATACATTTTTTGTTTTATTTTATCTTTTATTAAATTTAAATTACTATTTGTAATTAAGAAGCCTGCTGCTAAATCATGCCCTCCAAAATTTATGAAATAGTCTGAAAATTCAGATATAAGTTTATATATATTTTTATTCTCAATACTTCTACACGATCCTTTACAATATCCATCTACTTTAGATACTATTATTACAGGAACTTTAAACTCTAAAGCTAATTTTGAAGTTATTGATCCCAAAACTCCTAAATTAATATCATTAATTTCATAATATATATAATTTAATTTTCTCAAATCTTTATTTTCTAAATATTCAATTATCTTATTATATATTCTACTTTCATAATTTTTTCTTTCAAAATTATATTCATACATCTCATTTAAAATCTGTGTGTTAATTTTTTCAGAATTAGAGGTTAAAAATTTTATTATTTTAAGTGGATCATCTAACTTTCCTATTGCATTAATAAGTGGTGAAATTCTATAACTAATATCATTTATTGAAATATATTCTGATTCAATTTTGAAATTATCCATTATCATTTTAAATGCTAATATTTTTGTTTTAGAAAAGTTTTTCAAACCTCTCTTAATTAAAAATCTATTTTCATCAATACATTCCATTACATCTGCAATAGTTGCAAGAGATATTAACTCACAGTATTCATATATATCTGAAATTGGCATCTCTGGTAATTTTGAATATATTGCTTGAACTAATTTAAATACTACCCCTGCACCAGAAAGTTCTTTAAAAGGATAATTTCCTGATTTTTTAGGGTTTATTTCTAACATTCCTTGTATATCTTTATTATTAAAATGGTGATCTGTAATTATCAAATCTACTCCCATAGCTTTTAATCTATCTATATGTGAAACTTCTCCAAAAGAATTATCTACTGAAATTATTAATTCAATATTTTTATTGGCAATATCTTCAAAGAAACCTTTATTTAAGCTATACTTAAAAATAGTTCTTGTAGGAATGTATATTTCATTATTTATATTTAATTTTTCAAATATTTTTGAAAGATATAACGAACCTGATATTCCATCAATATCATAATCTCCAAAAATTAATATTTTCTTTCCATTATTTCTAAATTGTAGAATTTTCTCCACAACTTCTTCCATATTATTTAATAAAAATGGATTATGTAACTGTTTATAACTTGGATTTAAAAAAGTATCCATCTCTTCTTTAGTATAAATTTTCTTATTTAATAATAAAGTAGTAATCAATTCATCCTTATTAAAAAGTTGCATTTTACTTTCTAAATAATCATTATCATAGAATATACTTTTCCATATCATGATTATTCCTCGCTATCTGATTTTACAGTTGCCATTGCATCTTTTAATAACTTAGAAATTTTTACACTATATTCTACACTATCATCTAGATGTATTCTAATTTCAGGTGTATATCTAATTTCTAAACTATCTCCAACAATTTTTCTAAAGAAACCTTTTAATTTATTCAATTCCTCTAATAATTTTTCTTTATTTATATTTTGTTTATAGTCTAAAATAGACATAATCACATCTGCATAACGTGCATCAGGTGATAAATTTACTGATTTAACCGTTACCAAGTTTCTAATTTTATCATTTTTAACATCAACTAATATAGCTGTACCAATGATTCTCGATATCTCTTTTTCTAAACCTCTTTTTCTTCTAATATTCATAACTTCCCCTATCTACATTTTTACTTGTTCTACAACAAATGCCTCTATTATATCTCCAGATTTTATATCATTAAAGTCTTTAATTCCTATTCCACAATCTTGTCCTACACTTGCTTCCTTAACATCATCTTTATATCTCTTAAGTGATGCAATTTCACCTTCATGTATGATTATACCATCACGTAATAATCTAATTTTAGATTGACGAGTAATTTTACCTTCAATAACTAATGATCCAGCTATATTACCAACATTTGATATTTTAAACACTTCCCTAACTTCTAGTCTTCCATTATATACTTCTTTATATTCTGGATCTAACATACCTTTCATTGCTTTTTCAAGATCTTCAGTAACATGGTATATTACATTATAGTTTCTTATTTCAACACCAGTTTTTTCAGCTTCAGTTCTTGCTGTATTTGTAGGTCTTACACTAAATGCTATAATAATTGCATTTGATGCAGCGGCTAACATTACGTCTCCTTCTGTAACTGCTCCTGCACTAGCTTGAATTATATTCATATTAATCTTATCATTTGATAATTTATTAATAGATTCTTTTAGTGCTTCAGCTGATCCTTTTGAATCTGCTCTTATGATACATTTTAATTCTTTTAATTGTTGATCTTCAAGTTCTTTCGATAAACTTTCAAGTGAAATATGTTTTTTCTTGTTAATTTCATCTTTTTTCTCATTCTTAAAGTCTTCAACTATTTTCTTAGCTTGTTTATCATTATTTACACAATATAATAAATCTCCTGCTTCTGGGATTTCATTAAACCCAGTTATTTCTACAGGTTGAGAAACCCCTGCTCTTGTTATTTTATTTCCTCTATCATCAAGCATAGATCTAACTCTTCCATATGATGTCCCTGAAACAAAAATATCTCCGATTTTTAATTCTCCTTCTTGAATTAAAACATCAGCTACTGGTCCCATTTGTAAATCAAGTCTTGATTCTACAACAACCGCTTTTGCTCTCTTCTTATGATTAGCTTTTAATTCCATAATTTCAGCTGTTAATAATATAGTTTCAAGTAATGAATCTAAGTTTAATTTTTGTTTAGCTGAAATTTCAACCATTTCAGTATTTCCACCCCATTCAGGTGAAATTAAACCATGCTCAAGTAATTCTTGTTTAACTTTCATTACATTTGCACCTGGTTTATCAATTTTATTAATTGCAACTATAATAGGTACATTAGCTTCTTTAGCATGTGAAATAGCTTCTATTGTTTGTGGTTTTACACCATCATCAGCAGCAACTATTAATATAGAAATATCTGTAATATTTGCTCCTCTTACCCTCATTTCAGTAAACGCCTCATGTCCAGGAGTGTCAATGAACGTTATTTTTTGACCATTCCATACAACTTGATAAGCCCCTATTCTTTGAGTAATTCCTCCAGCTTCTCCATCTATTACATGAGTATGTCTTAATGCGTCAAGTAATGAAGTTTTACCATGATCAACGTGTCCCATAATTGTTATAACTGGTGCTCTTAATTCTTTTTCTTCTTCTCTATCCTCAATTTCAAGGTTATATTTTTCTCCATAAGAAACTTCAACTACTTCTTCTTTTTCAACAATTACGTTATATTCTAAAGCAAGTTCTTCAGCTTCTTCAATATTTAATATTGCATTTGCAGTATACATTTTCCCTTGTAAGAAGAATTTTTTAATGATATCAGAAGAATTAATTCCTAATTTTTCTGCTAAATCTTTTATAGAAATTTCTTGAGGTAGAACAACTAGTCCAACTCCACCTTCTTCATCTCTAATTACTTCAGATTTTACAACTTTTTCTTTTTTCTTAACTTTTTTCTTTTTATCTTCTTTTCTAAAATCTTCACGTAATTCTTTTAATTTTCTTTCTTCTTCTTTAGTTTTTTTCTCATTTTCATATTTTTTCTTATCAAATTTAGATTTAACTTTAGAATTTTTACCTTTTACTTCATTTTCCATTGTAGGAATTTCAATAACAACTTCTTTCTCTTCTTTTACAAATGGTTTAGAGAATTTCTTATTATCATCATTTCTTCTATCTTTATTAAATGGTTTTCTTTCACCATTATTAAAGTCTCTACCATCTCTTTGAGGTCTATCATTTCTATTTCTATCCCTGTTATCTCTATTTTCTCTACCTTCTCTATTGTCTCTATCCTTGTTAAAATTACCTTTATTTTCGAAGTTAAATCTTTCTCCTCTAAAATTATTTCTTCTTTCATTTCCTTCTTTATCTGAGAAATCTTTCCCTTCTTTATTAAATGGTTTTCTTTCACCAAAATTTTGATTATTTCTTTTTTCAAATGGTTTTTTCTCTCCATTTTCAAAATTTCTTCTTTCACCAAAATTTTGATTATTTCTTTCAGTTCTCTCTACTCTATTTTCTCTGTTATTGTTATCTCTATCATTTCTAAATTTATTGTTTTTATTAAATTTATTATGATTAGCATTATTATGATTTCTATTATTATTAAATATCATTTTTTCGCCAATAACTTCTTCTTTTTTTACCTCTGGTTTCGAAACAGTTTTTTCAGCAGATTTTACAGGATTCAATTTATTTTGAATATCTTTTATTTCTTCATCACTTAAAGTAGATAAACTTAATTTTTCATAACCAAATGATTTTAATTTATTTATAAAATCATTAGTTGTCTCTCCAATTTTCTTAGCAAACTCATAAACTCTCATTTATTCCACCTCCATTTTATTTAGTATCCCTCTTACAACCTTTTTAGTTTTTACCCCTATTACTTTAACCTCACTTAAAAAGATTTTTTTTAAAGAATATTGTTTCTCAATAAATATTATATTTACATTGTTTAACTTAGCTACTTTTTTTAGTTTATTTACATGCTTTCCATTAATATCAGAAGGTATTATTAATAATTTAACAATAGAATCTTTCATTCCATCTAAATTCTCATCAATACCATAAACTAGATATTCTGAATTTTTTAATCCTTCTAATATTCTAAGTATATATTCATCTTTATGTTCTTTTGTTTCTTTTTTCTCGAAAAATTTTAATACTTTTTCAGCACCTTTCATTTCAACTTTAAATTTATTGAAAAACTTTTGAAATACTTCTAAATCTTTTTTTATATATTTCCCTCTTGTTTGAATATCTTGATTTTCATCAAAAACATACTCACCTTTATTATTTTCAACAAATCTTAATAAATTTTCTTTTTTATCATTATCTCTTGTAATAACACAAGTTCTAACAATAACGTTACTCTTGTTCTTCTCTCTCTTCTTCTCCAACTTCATCACTCGCCTCTATATTTACTCTTAATTTACATAGTTTACCAGCTAGTTTAGAGTTAACACCTTTTTTACCTATAGCAAGTGTTAATTGACTAGAATCAACTTCAACTTTAGCAACTATTTCATCATTATTTTTTACTATTTCAACTGAGAAAATTTCTGCAGGGTAAAGTGCGTTCTTAACAAATAATCTTTGATCTTCATTCCACTCTACTAATTCAATTTTTTCTCCATTTAACTCATTTATTATATTGTTAATTCTTATTCCATCTTTACCAATACAAGACCCTTTTAAATCAATGTTTTGATCATCTGAATAAAGAGCAACTTTTGCTTTAACACCTGGTTCTCTAGCTATATTTTTAATTATTATACTACCTGAAGCTACTTCTGGTATTTCTCTTTCAAATAATTTATAAATTAATCTATCATCAGTTCTTGTAATATCTACTTTAGGGAATTTTCCAGTTGTATCTACATTTCTAATATATGCTACTAATCTATCTCCAACTTGTATTTTATCAAGTTCTGTTAATTCTCTAAATGGAATTACTGCATCTAATCCATTCATACCAATATATAGATTACCATTTTCTTCAATTCTTCTTACAACTACATTTACCATTTGATGCTCTACAGCTTTTAATTGTCTACAAATTGATTCTTTTTCTTGCTCTCTTACATATTGAATGATTATTGATTTAGCTCTTTGAATAGCATTTCTATTAAACTCATCTGCATTCAATTCTATTTTTAAATAATCTCCAACTTTAATTCTTTTTTTGTATTCTTTAGCTTTTGTTAATGTTATTTCTGTTGTATCGTTATATACTTTAACTTCATCATCTATTATTAACTTTTCACAGAACATTTTTACATCTCCTGTTACTTGGTCTATTTCTATTTCAAGATTTTCTTGATCATTAAAATCTTTTTTATAGGCAGCAAGTAATCCAGTTTTTAATCTTTCTAATAACTCACCTTTTTGTATACCCTTTTCTTTTTCTAATTCTTCTATCGCATCTAAAAATGTTGCTTTATCTTTAGACTTCATTTTCAACATCCTCCTTAAATATTTTATCAGATAAATTAAACACTAGTTTTGCAACCTTAACTTTCTCTAATGGAATTACAATATTTTCAATTTGATCTTCCTTTAGTAAAATATTTCCATTTTCAAAATTTAGTAATATTCCTTCAAAACTTTTTTTATTTTCAATATTACTTTTTGTTTTAACACTAATTTTCTTTCCTGTAAATCTAACAAAATCTTTTTCTTTTTTTAGTTTTCTTTCAAGACCAGGAGTTGAAACTTCTAAATAGAATTTATCATCAATTAATTCATCAACAATTCCATCTATTTTTGTACTTAGCATAACACAGTCATCTAAACTTGTATTTCCAGTTTTTGACTCTACGTATATTCTTAAGAAATTGTAGCCTCCTTCTCTAACATATTCAATGTCTGCTAATTCCAAAGAATTTTCATCTAGATATGGCTGTATTTCTTTTTCAATCTTTAATAAAACTTCTTCCACACTCTATTCCTCCTTTATAATTAATATTAAAGAGTGGGTCACCCCACTCTCCTCTCAATTGTCATATTTCTACATATATATTAACATATTTTGAAGAAAAAATCAATATTTTTATACATTTTATCCTAAATTAAAATAGTAAGTGTCCAAAAGTTTAATTAAGCTAGATTTAATAGACACTCATAAACTTGATTAGATGTTAAAGCATTGAAAATTTTTCTTGGATAATTATTCATGAATGTTTCAATGTGTTTAACATCTTTTTTTGTTAAATGATCCATAGATACCCCTTTA
>NZ_WOEI01000038.1 GCF_009733925.1 Streptobacillus canis
TTCCTACTGCTACTATATTTTTCCCAGATACTTTAAAGTTTGATTCTTCTTTTGTTGTATTAAATCCTAATACTATATTTCCTTCTGCTTTTGCATCTGCTGTTCCTTTTAATATATGGTTATTTCCAAAAACCAAATTACTTGTTGCTGTTGTAACATTATTACTTGATCCAATTAAAATTAAATGATTTACATCTTCTAATGTGTTTTTATATCCTAAAATGTTATTAAAAGTACTAAATTTATCTGAAGCTGCTTGTGTATTATTAGAATTTAATGTTAAATTCAATCTTGCTCCACTTCCAATTAATTTATTTCCAACTCCAGTTATATTTGAGAACAGAGCAAAATCAACTTTATTAGCACCCCCAGTTATCCCAACAGAGCCTAATTCTACTTCATTTGAAAACTCTCTAAATGTATCTGCAAATTCTTTTATATTACTACTTCCTCCACCAGTAAGAAAAGCATTAAATAATTTTTCAGAATTTGGAGTTAAATATGAATTTGAAACTTCATTACCTACTCCTATAATAGCAACCCCATTACTTTTACTTATTTTATTTGCAGTACCAGATACTATTGAAGCTAACCCTGCATAGTTTAATTTTTGTTCATTGCCTTCAATAGAATTTAACGTACCTGTAATTACTGAACCTAACCCTTGCGTTGCTGCAGTGGAATTACTAATAAATCCTAAAATCCCTTTACCATTAACCCTAGGTCTTTTAGATATTATGTTATATGCTCCAAATATTGATGAAAAATTTCCTCTATTTATTGAATTATCTCCTACTGTTGTCGTTGAAATTCTATCAAGTAAATCTGACTTACTACCTTGTGCATTCCAATCTCCAATTGCTCCTGTTATATCTCTATGCCCTATATCTATAGTTCCAACACGTGCATGCGTTTTATTTCCTATAGCTATTCCTCCACTTAATTTATCTTTTGTTCTTCCAAAAGCTACAATTTTTTCATGATTTCCTTCTGGAAAAAATTCTGTTTTTGCACCATTTCCTATTGCAATTGAATTAGGTCCATGTGCTTCTGATGCTGGCCCAATCGCCATTGCTCCTGCACCTGATGATTTAGTATTTGTTGTAGTTATCCCTGTAACACTTGTTATATCAACATATTGAGATGCTGGGGTTCCATAAATTATATTTACCGTTAGTAAAAAAAACATCGCCTTTAATAATTTTTTCTCCATCATTTTTATATAATAAATATTATTATATATCTCCTTTCATTTTTTATTATAAAATTTCTATTTTTGTACTTATATAGTTTAACATATTTATATATTTTTGTCAATAAAAATATATAAATCAATTAATAACCCTAAATCAAAATAGTAAGTGTCCAAAAATAACTTGAAAAAAAGTGGATATACAGTACAATCATAAACGACCAAATTCATTGAAAGGAACTGTATACCCATGACTAATAATACAATAAAAGAAAATAAAAAGTTTTTTAATGTCTGTATATAAAGAATATAGTTATTATTTTAGGAAAATTTATAAAAACAATAAAAAGAGGAAGAATAAAGTAATTAGATACAATGTATAATAATATTTTAGTATACTCTAAGGACACATCTTACTCTAGGTAATAATAAGAAGAAAATTGAGCTTAAAATTGAAAATAACGAAGATTTAATTAAGGATATTGTTAAATTATTAAAATAAAAAATACACCTTCTCCTATCGTCATTAAATTAAGTGAGAAGTAAAATATAAATTGTACTGTTCAAACACTTTACAATTACATAAATAATGTTTTTTTGAAAGTTATGGATACAAGAAAGAGAATAATACTATAATATATAAGAACAAAGGTATTAAGAGTCATAAAAAAACTGTTACTAGATATGATGCATTAAGTATAAATAAAGGAATTGAAAGTATAGATAACAGAAAAAAATGGGTCATTGGGAAATAGATAGTGTAGTTGGACTTAGAGAAAGTTCTGAAAAATCAATAATGATTCTATCTGAAAGAAAAACTAGAGTTAATATTGTTTTTCTACTTTCTTCAAAAACAAATGAAAATATAATAAAATCAATAACATCAGATAATGGAACAAAATTTTCTAATGTAATGAAAATAACTAATTTAGGTGTTGATTGATATTTTACATATCCCTATTGTTCTAATGAAAGAGGAAGTAATAAAAATAATAATAAGTTTATAAGAATATTTATTCCTAAAGAAATATCTATGAATTATTTAATAAAAAAAGATGTCAAAGCTATTGAAAATTTTATGAATAATTATCCTAGAAAAATTTTCAATTCTTTAACATCCCAAAAAGTTTATGATAGTCTATTAAATCTTTTTTGATACTTACTATTTTAATTTAGAAAAATTTATTAAAATATTGTTTATTACACATACTTAGATATAGAAAACTTTTATTTCTACTCTTCTATTTTTTAAATTTGAAATATCTATATTTTCAGTTGAACGACCCTCATAACTTATTAATTCTTTATTTATTTTTAAATTTTGAATTATAAATTCATAAACAAATTTTGCACGAATTTTAGATATTGATTGATTATACCATTCTACTCCTTGATTATCTGCATATCCTAAAATTTCAATTTTCTCTATTTTATCATTAGATATTTTTGTAAAAAAATCTAATATTTTATTTTTATTTTCATATGATAGTTTTGCACTTTTAAACCCAAAACCATCTATAATTAATATTTTTGTTTTATATTTTTTTTCAAAAATTGATTCCTCTTCTATTTTATTTTTTTCCTTAATTATATTTTCTTTATTTTTTTCTAAATTTTGAATAATTATATTTTCTAAATTATTTATTTTTTTCTGTATTTCTTTATATTCTTTTAACTGATTATTTAAATTTTCTATTTTTTCTTTTAGTTCATTAATTTCAATTATTTGATTACTTTCAGAATTAACTAACCCTGTTAACACTTCTTTCATTACTTCAATATTTTGAAATGCTCTTTCTAACCCCTTATTTAATTCATTGATTTCATACTCATTGTTTGAAAAAGAAAAAAAAGAAAAAAAGAGATAAAAATACAATATTTTTTTCATTTTTTTCTTATATAATATAGTTCGTTATTAAACTACGTTATACATCTCCTTTCTTTTATATTTTAATATTTCATATTTAATCACTTTTTTATTTTTAAATTTTATATCTACTTAAATTCATTTGATATATTGTTAGTGAAACATGAAAATATCTAATATATATTATATAAATTTAAAAGGAATTATTACTAATTAAGTATAAATATTTTTTATCTTCATTTTATCTTAAGATTTTTCCTTTATTATTCCTTTATAATCTTCTAAATGTAAAACTTTATTTGGATTATTAAAATAGTGTTTTACCATTTTAATAACTACAGACTGTAACATAAAGACTGCAATTAAGTTTGGTATTGCCATTAAACCATTTAAGGTATCTGTAATTGCCCATACTTCTTGTAGTCCTCCTATACCTCCAATAAATATTATTGGTATGTATATAAGTCTATAATACAGTATATATTTTTCTCCAAAAAGGAATACTACTGCTTTTTCACCATAGAATGACCAACCAAGTATAGTTGAGAATGCAAACAGTGTAAGTCCTATAGCTACTATATATCCACCACCCGTAAATCCTTGATTGAATGCATAAGATGTAAGTTCAGACCCACTATATCCACTATTCCAACTCTTAGTAACTATTATAACTAATGCGGTTAAAGTACATATTACTATAGTATCCATAAATACTTCAAATACTCCCCACATTCCTTGCAATACTGGATGATCCGTTTTTGCAGAAGCATGAGCTATAGGTGCTGAACCAAGACCTGCTTCATTTGTAAATACACCTCTTGCAATACCCTGTCTTACTATTTGTTTAAAAGTTACCCCTGTAAAGCCACCTATTGCAGCTTGTTTACTAAATCCCATAGTAAAAATTTGATAGAAAGCATTAGGTATTTCTTTGAAATTTAATACTAATACCACTAATGATCCAATAATATAGAAAAGAGCCATAAACGGAACTAAAGCTTCACTAACTTTAGATATTCTTTCTATTCCCCCTAAAAGAACTATTGCTGCTATAATCATTATTATTATACTAGTAATTTTAGGATCTACATTAAAGTTTGCACGTATTGCATTTGAAATAGAATTTGATTGTGTCATATTTCCTATACCAAAAGATGCAAGCACTGTAAATAAAGCAAATAATTTGGCAAGCCATGGTAAATTTAACCCATTTTTAATATAGTACATCGGTCCACCATTATATCCACCTTCTTTTTTTCTCTCTCTATATACTATAGCTAGTACTACTTCAGAAAATTTTGTTGCCATTCCAAATATTGCAGAAAGCCACATCCAAAATATTGCACCTGGTCCTCCAGTTGCAATAGCTATTGCAACTCCAGAAATATTTCCTGTACCAACAGTTGCAGCAAGGGCTGTAGCAACTGATTGAAATGCAGTAATCTCACCTTTTAATGTCGTATCTTTAGTAAACATTTTAAGTAAAGTATTAGATAATATTAATTTTAATTTTGAAATTTGTATCATTTTTAATCTTACAGTTAATAGTATCCCTATACCTACAAGTAAAAATAGACTTGGCCATCCCCAAACTATATTATTTATTATTTCATTAAATTTTAAAATCTTTTCCATTAAGTTCTATTTACTCTTTTCATTATATTTTTTTATCATTGATGTAAATACTGGTGTTAATAATGCAGTTATGATAACAGCAGCTGCAATTTGAGCAGTTGCAGCATCTTGAAATACTGCTAAATTTGGATCTGCTTTTGCTAAAGCTTCAGGGTTAGCTATTGCACTTGCTGCAACTGAAGAAATTGATGCACCAGCAATTCCACTTCCACCTGTTAATTTATCCATAGTAACAGTAATTATACCTACAACAAATACTGCTATTAATCCTAATAATATTCCTGGTAATCCACCTTTAAATATTTGTGATAAACTCATATTTGCTCCTAGTGCAAATCCTACAAGTACAGTAGTTGCACCTAATCCTTTAGTAAATAATTGTTTTAAAAAAGGTGAATAATTTGCAAGTAATATTCCTAAAATTAACGGTACTATTGATCCAATAATTGCAAGTGGTGATATACTTGCAAGTCCTGCTGAAGTTAAAGCTATCATCGTTACAGTTGGTCCAACACTTAATGAAGTTATTGCAACTGCTCCTCTTTCTACTTCATTTCCATAAACTGATGTAATACCAGCATATAAAGCATTATTTGCAACAGAAATTGCTCCTATTACAGCAACAGCACTTAAACCTAAAAAATTATTATTAAATACTTTTGCAACTATTAATCCTAATACAACTGCAACTAGTACTTTAGTCAAAATAATAACAAATCCTCTAACTATTGATTTAGGAGTAGATTTTAATGAAATTGTCCCTCCTAAAAATAGTAAAAATGCTCCAACTAATGGACCCACACCTTTTACAATAGCTGTTGTAAATGAACCTATTTGTAAAATTTGTGGAAAAAAACTATTAATTAGTGTACCTATAATTAAAGGTACAACTATCATATTCCCAGGTATTTTTGAAAAATATTTTCCAAATATTGTATCTAAATTTTTATCAGCCATCTAAAGTTATCCCCCCATCAACATCTCCTATTTCTCCTGTAACAAAGCTTGCTAAATCAGAAGCAAAGAATAATATCATTTGTGCAATTTCTCTTGGTTGCGCCTTTCTTCCAAGTGGTATCATTGATATTACTTTATTTTCTTTTTCTTTATCTTCTTTTAGAGCATTAGTCATTTCAGTTTCCGTATATGAAGGACAAACACAGTTACATGCTATACCGTATTTTCCTCCTTCTTTTGCTACTGCTTTAGTTAATCCGTTTAATCCAGCTTTTGATGAAGCATATGCTGCTGTCCCTAAAAGTCCTCCACCTAATTTTGCTGCAACTGAAGATACGTTAACTATTCTTCCACCACCATTTTCTTTAAAATGTTCAAAAATCGATGAAATTGTTGTGAAGTTAGCATTTAGATTAATACTTACCACCTTATTAAACTCAGCATCATCTAAATCATCAAATTTTTTACTACTTATTATTCCAGCACAGTTAACTAATACATCTATTTTACCAAATTTTTGAATTAATTCATTAAATACTCTTCTAATATCATCTTGCTTTGAAAGATCTAAATATTGAAAAAATACTTTATCTTCTCCTAATTCTTTAATGGCTTTTTGAGCTGCACTTTCATTTATATCTAATATAATAACTTTAGCTCCCCCAGAAACCATACCTTTTACAGTTTCTAATCCTATTCCATTTGCTCCACCTGTTACTATACAAGTTTTATCTGTAAATTTCATGTTTCCTCCTTATTTATATATTATATAAAAAGAAAAGATTAGTAAAAACTAACCTCTTCCCTTATTTATTACACTTCGTATGCTTTAATTGTTTCACCATTTACTAATTTAACAATCGCTTTTTTGTAAGCAGGTGTTTTGTAAACAGTCATTCTAGCTATAGCTGTTGTTGGTTTCATGTTAATAGTATTAACACTTGCAACTTTAACATTGAATAATTTTTCAACCGCTTCTTTTATTTGTAATTTATTAGCTCTTCTATCTACTATAAATACATATTCATTTGAATTTAATAAAATTCTTGCTTTTTCTGTATTTAATACAGGTTTTTTGATTACGTCAAAAATTGTCATTATCCAAGCACCTCCTCGATAGTTGCAAGAGCTTCTTTAGTAATAACTACTTTATTGTATTTTAATAAAGCATATACTGATAACTCTCTTGGGTCTAATATTTCAGTTTTTTCGATATTTCTAACTGATAAGTATAAATTCCAATCAGCATCTTCTAAATAATCGTTAACTATAAATAATTTTTTATCTTCTACCATATTAACTTTTTCTGTAAAATTAACAAATGTTTTTGTTTTAGGAGTATCTAACATATAGTCTTCTAATACAATTACATCTCCATTTTGAATTCTAACAGCTAATGCTGATTTTAAAGCTAACTTTCTAACTTTTTTGTTAACTTTTTTCTCATAATTTCTTGGTTTAGGTCCGTGGACAACTCCTCCACCTACCATGTGAGGTGCTCTTGTTGATCCTTGTCTAGCACGTCCTGTTCCTTTTTGTCTGAAAGGTTTTCTTCCTCCTCCAGATACTTCTCCTCTTGTTTTTGTTGATGCAGTTCCTGCACGTGATGCTGCAAGTTCTGCTGTTAATACTTCATGCATTACATATTTATTAGGTTCTAATCCAAAGATTTCAGCACTAACAGTTGCTGTCCCTTTTTCTTCACCATTTAAATTATATACTTTTAAATTAAAATCTGACATTTTTGCCTCCTCTCTCTATATTAGTATTTTTTTACTGATTTCTTGATAACTAAATAACCATTTTTAGGACCTGGTACTGCACCTTTAACTAATAGTAAGTTATTTTCTACATCGAATTTAACAACTTTAAGATTTTGAACTGTTACATTTTCATTTCCTAATCTTCCAGCCATTCTTTTACCTTTTGGTACGTTTGAGTTTGATGCAGCTCCTCCTGCATTTGATCCTCCAAGTCTATGGTTTCTTGAAACCCCGTGTGTAGCTCTGTTTCCACCAAAGTTATGTCTTTTCATAACCCCTGCAGTTCCTTTACCTTTTGAGATTCCTTGAATATCAACAAATTCAATACCTTCTAATACATCAACTTTTAATTCTTGACCTAAAGTGAAATCTTCACTTGATTCTACTTTAAACTCTTTTAAGAATTTTTTAGCTGTGATTCCGGCTTTTTTGAAAACACCCATTTCTGGTTTATTAACTAATTTTTCTCTTTTTTCATCATAAGCTAATGTTATTGAAGTGTAACCTTCTTTTTCTAATGTTTTAGTTTGAACTACGAAATTTGGTCCAGCTTCAATTACAGTAACTGGTATTAATTTTTCGTTTTCAAAAATTTGTGTCATTCCAATTTTTTTACCTAATATCATTTCTTTCCTCCTTAATATATTGGTTGATAGAGCTCTTAGGCTCTACCAACTTGTATCAAAGCACTATTGCTTTATTTCTATTGAAACACCTGCTGGTAAGCTTATTGAGCTTAAAGCTGTTAAAATATCATTACTTGATTCTTTGATTTCAATGAATCTTCTATGTATTCTCATTTCAAATTGTTCTCTTGAATCTTTATTAACATGTACTGATCTTAAAACTGTATATTTTTTAGTTTTAGTTGGTAAAGGCATTGGTCCTGCAATTTTAGCACCATTTTTCTTTACCACTTCTACTATTTTAGCAGAAGTTTGATCTAATAACTTGTTATCGTAAGATTGAAGATAAATTCTTTTCATTTTATTATCCAAAATAATTCCTCCTCAATTTGTTTATTTACAGTTAAGTTAATTTTAAATTTATTATTCAGCTATTTCAGCAACTACTCCTGATGCTACTGTTCTTCCACCTTCTCTGATTGAGAATCTTAATCCTGTTTCAATCGCGATTGGGTGAATTAATTCTACTGATACTGAA
>NZ_WOEI01000039.1 GCF_009733925.1 Streptobacillus canis
CTAGATGAATTTGATTTTAGATGTCATGTTTATCACTCCTTTCTGTTATTTTTGTTTGGTGATTAAATTATACAGAAAAGAAAGAGGTGATTCAAGGGATTTTTTAAAATCCCAAATCACCTTTTTTATACAAATTTGAAATTATTACAAACTTGACAAAATTACTACTTAGTTATATAATTAAAATAACATACAAAAAAGGCGGTAAAGATGCAAGAAGTAGAAAAGTTTTTAAAAGGTAGAGGTATAAAACCTTCTATACATAGAATAAAAATATTAGATTATCTACATTCTAATCATATTCATCCTACTGTAGACAAAATATACAAAGATTTATTACCTGAGTTACCTACACTATCAAAAACAACGGTGTATAACACATTGAATCTATTTGTAGAAAATAAAATTGCAAATGCTATAGTTATAGAAGGAAATGAAACTAGATATGATGTAGAAGATTATCCACATGGACATTTTAAATGCTTAAAATGTAATAAAATGGTGGATTTTGAAATAGATTATACTAAGATGCAATTAGAAAAATTAAGTGGTATATCTATTGATGAAATACAATTTTACATTAAAGGATTATGTAAGGATTGTAAAGATAAACAAGATAAATAGTTATATATATAATTTATATAGCTAGTATATGGAAAAATTTTCAAAAATATAGTAAAATATAAATCTAAGCGATGAATACATATTAGGAAAGGAGTAAATCAATATGGAAGATAAAAAACAAAATGATGTACTATTAGAAGTTAGAGATTTAATTACGAGTTTTCGTATAAAAGATACATATTATAACGCTGTTGATGGTGTGAGTTTTGAGTTAAGAAAAAATGAAGTTTTAGCCATAGTTGGTGAATCAGGATGTGGAAAATCTACACTTGCAACTTCAATAATGGGATTACACAACCCAATATATACAAGAGTTTCTGGAGAAATAAAGTTTGAAGGAAATAACTTAGTTGATTTTACAGAGGAACAATTTAATCAAATAAGAGGGGCTAAGATAGGAATGATATTCCAAGATCCACTTTCTGCATTAAACCCATTAATGAGAATTGGAGATCAAATTGAAGAAGGTTTAAAATATCATACTACATTAACTCCAGAAGAAAGAAAAGAAAGAGTTAAAGAATTAATTGTTAAAGTTGGTATTAATAATCCAGAAAGAGTTATGAGACAATTCCCTCATGAATTATCAGGAGGTATGAGACAAAGAATTATAATTGCTATAGCACTTTCATGTAAACCTGCTATCTTAATAGCAGATGAGCCAACTACAGCATTAGACGTTACAATTCAAGCACAAATATTAGACTTAATTCGTGAATTACAGGCAGATATTAGTGCAGGGATAATATTAATAACACATGATTTAGGAGTAGTTGCTGAAATTGCAGATAGAGTTGCGGTAATGTATGCTGGAGAAATAGTTGAAATAGCATCAGTATATGACTTATTTAAAAATCCACAACATCCATATACTAAATCATTATTAAGTTCAATCCCTCAAATGGATTCAAACTCAGAAGATGATTTACATGTAATACATGGTACAGTACCATCTTTAAAAAACCTACCAAGAAAAGGATGTAGATTTAGACATAGAATTCCTTGGATTGCAGAAAATGAGCATGAAGAAGTTCCAACTTTACATGAAGTTGAAGAAGGACATTTAGTAAGATGTACTTGTTACAAAAATTTCTACTTTGCAAAAGAAGGTGAGGAATAGTGAGCAAATTAATAAAATTAGAAGGACTTAAAGTTCATTACCCAATTAGAGGAGGTTTTTTCAATACAATTAAAGACTATGTTAGAGCCGTTGATGGTGTTAACATGGAAATTGAAAAAGGGAAAACATATGGTTTAGTTGGAGAATCAGGATCTGGAAAGTCAACTATTGGAAAATCTATTATAGGTTTAGAGAAAATTACAGAAGGTAGATTATTCTATGAAGGTGAAGAAATAAATTTAAATAGAGTTAAAAGAAAATCAATGTATAGAAAAAATGTGCAAATGATTTTCCAAGATTCAATGTCATCTTTAAATCCTAAAAAAAGGGTTATAGATCTTTTATCAGAACCTTTAAAGAATTTTGAAAACTTTACTCCTGAGCAAGAAAAGAAAAGAGTAATTGAATTACTTGAAATTGTAGGGATGACTGAAGATAATATTGTAAAATATCCACATGAGTTCAGTGGAGGACAAAGACAAAGATTAGGGGTTGCTAGAGCAATTGCAACAAATCCTAAATTAATAATAGCAGATGAGCCAGTTTCGGCACTTGACTTATCAGTTCAAGCACAAGTATTAAACTACATGAAAAAAATACAAAAACATTTAGGGTTAAGCTACATTTTCATTTCACATGACTTGGGAGTAGTTAAACATATGTGTGATCATATATCTATAATGTATAAAGGTAGATTCGTTGAAACAGGAGACAAGAAAGTAATTTACTCTCAACCTCAACATATCTATACTAAGAGATTGATTGCAGCTATACCTGATGTTAATCCATTAATTAGAGATGAAAAAAGAGATTTCAGAGCTCAAATTGATAAAGAATATAAAGAATTAGAAAAAGTATATTATGATGAAAAAGGTAGAGTATTTGATTTAGAATTATTTGATGCTTCTACAGATCATTATGTTGCTTTAAATAAAGGAGGTAAATAAATATGTGGAAAACGGTTTTAAGAAGAGTTTTAGCAATGATTCCTCAATTATTTATCTTAAGTATAATAGTATTCGTTGTAGCTAAATTAATGCCAGGGGATCCATTCACTGGATTAATTTCACCAACTACACCACCTGAAGCTATAGAAAAATTAAGAAGAGAAGCAGGATTATATGACCCTTTATATACACAATATATTAACTGGATGAGAAGAGCATTTAACGGAAACTTTGGTATAAGTTATACATATAAATTACCAGTTACAAGAATTATTGGAGAAAGAATTTACAATACATTCTTCTTATCATTATTATCTGTAATATTAATGTACTCAATTGCATTACCATTAGGGATATTAAGTGGTAGATATGACGGTTCAAGACTTGATAAAATAGTTACAATTTATAACTTTATAAGTTATGCAATGCCAACATTTATTTTATCATTATTAATGGTATTTATATTTGGATATAAATTAAGAATATTCCCTACAGGAGGGTCAGTAGATTTAGGATATACACCTGGAACTATGCCTTATGTAATTAATAAGATATATCACTTATTATTACCAGCAATAACATATGCATTACTTGCAACTACATGGACTATAAGATATTTAAGAAGTGAAATTATAGATTCAAAATCATTAGATTATGTTAAAACTGCAAGAGCAAAAGGGGTACCTGAAGCAGTAGTTTATTCTAAACATATATTTAGAAATTCAGTATTACCTATTGTAGCATTCTTAGGATATACAATAACAGGATTATTTGGTGGATCAATATTTATAGAAACAATATTTAATTATCCAGGTATGGGACAATTGTTTATTTCATCAATATCATCAAGAGATTATTCAGTTATTACAACATTAATATTATTCTACGGATTCTTGAGTTTATTAGGTTCATTATTATCAGATATTTTATTAATGATAGTGGATCCAAGAATAAGAATAGAGTAAAGGAGGAGAGAGATGAAGACAAACGAAGATTTAGAATTAGAAATGGATAAAATGCACGAAGAAGCTGAAAATAAAGTAATAGAAGATAGCTTAGCAAGTGAAGTACCATCAGGGTTTAATGTAATTAAAAGAGAATTCCAAAAAGATAAAGTAGCTTTATTTTCTCTTACTTTATTAGCAATATTAATGATAGTAATATTCTTTTCGGCAAGTTTTTTACTAGATATAGAAGATGTAATGAAAGTTAGATTATTAGATAAATATGCAGCACCTCTTGAAGGTTATTGGTTGGGAGCTGACTATGGAGGACGTAGTATTCTTGGTCAGTTAATTATAGGAGCTAGAAATTCTATAGTAATAGGATTTTCAGTTACAATTATTACTTCATTTATTGGAATTGTAGTTGGAGTTATAATATCTTACTATGGTGGTTGGATAGAAAATTTAGCGATGAGAATCATAGATTTTATAAGTATATTACCAACAACTTTAATAATTATAGTATTTGTTACTATAGTACCACAATATAATGTAGTGACATTTATATTAATAATGTCTATATTCTATTGGACAGGTACGGCTAGATTGATTCGTGGTAAGGTTCTTTCAGAGGTAAGAAGAGATTATATTAATGCCTCAAAAACTATGGGAACTAGTGATGCAAAGATAATTTTTAGAGAATTACTTCCAAATATATCTTCATTAATTATAGTTGGTTTAACATTAGGATTTGCAGGAAACTTAGGTATAGAAACAGGTTTAACATTTTTAGGATATGGATTACCAGCTCAAGTTCCTTCGTTAGGAATCTTAATAAGTTATGCAACAGCCCCAGAAGTACTTGCTGATAAATGGTGGGTATGGATGCCAGCATCATTATTAATCTTAGTAATTATGTTATGTATTAACTATATAGGAGAAGCATTAAAGAGAGCTAGTGACGCTAGACAAAGATTAGGATAAAAAAATAGCTGATTTCAACGAAATCAGCTTTTTATTTATTTAGGATATTTAGTTAGAACTTTATATCCATCTTCAGTTACATATATATCATCTTCTATTCTTATACCAACTTTATCAGGTAAATATATACCTGGCTCTATTGTAAAAGTCATTCCAGGTTCTAACTTATCTAATGTTTTTTGTGAAACATCAGGATATTCATGACAATCCATCCCTAATCCATGCCCTAGTCTATGATTGAAATATTCACCATACCCTGCTTCTGTAATAATATCTCTAGCTATTTTATCTAGTGTAGCAAAAGTTATACCTGGTTTGACTGCTTTAATTGCTTCCATATTTGCTTTTAATACTAAATCATATATAGATTTATCAAATTCAGATACTTTTCCAAATGGTATACATCTAGTTATGTCACTTGCATATCCTTTATAGTAGCAACCAAGATCTAATAATACATATTCATTTTCTTTTAGTTTTCTATCTCCACTTTCACCATGTGGGCTTGCAGCATTATCTCCAAATAAAACAATAGTGTCAAAACTCATTTTAGAAATACCTTGTTTTTTAATTTCATTTTCAATAATTGATTTCAATTCTAATTCTGTAATTCCAACTTTTAGATTTTTAACTGCAATTTCTATACACGTGTCAGCATATTTTGCGGCAATTTCCATTAATTCTAATTCTGAATTATTTTTTTTCTTTCTAAAATTACGTATTAGTGATGAAATGTCAAGAGTTTCTTTTACATTAAAAGTTTCTAATACTGATTCAAATCTTGAAACAGTAATATGTTCTTTTTCTACCCCTATTTTTGGTATATCTTTTGTTAATTCATGTAGTTTTTGATAAGGGTTTTCAGTATCAAAATAACCAGTAATTTTAGTTCCTTGGATTACTCTCTTAGCATCTTCTTCTTCTAATTTTGGACATAGTAGAAAATCCTCTCCAAGCTTATTAAATACGTATATTAGAGCTCTTTCATGTGGATCACATGCAAAACCAGTTAAGTATTCAATATTTTTTGGTGTGGTAATCATAATAGCGTCTAAACTATTTTCTTCTATATACTTCAATATTTCTATCTTTTTCATAATATCACCTCATATTTATTATACTCACTAGAAAAAAATATTGCAATAGTAAACTATACTTATACTATTAATAATCTTATAACTTTATTAGTTTGATTGACTTTTTGTATTATTCGGTGTATCATTGAGGTATAACAAGGAGAGGTGAAGAAAATGAAAAAAAATTTAAAGAGTTTATTTATTGGTATAGTAGTAAGTTTATTTATTACTTCATGTTCAGCTTTAACAGCTAAAGAACAATATGAAAGAGGAGATTATATAGGTGCTTTAGAAACAACAGCACAAGAATTAAAAAATGCTAAAAAAGCAATACCTATAGAAATAGAAAATGAAATAATTTCAAGAATAAGAGAAACAGAAAATAGATATTTATCTATTATTAAAAATGCAACTGATGATAGAACAAAAGCAAATGCATATTTTGAATTATGGCAAATGGGCAATATTATAGAAAAGAATCCTATATTAGAAAGATATACTGACTTTAGATCTAGACAAGATAATTATAGAAACTTAAGTATGGCGATAGAATCAATCAAAAAATATACGAACTTAGATTTAAATAATAGAGTAAATGCTTTAGATGAATTTATTGTAAAATTAGGAAAAGCTGAAGCTAGAAATAGTCAATATTCTTCATTATATGAATCATTTGCAAGATATACTGCAGATGTATATATCAATAGAGCAGAAAGTTTAGAACGTTTAGGAAATTTAGCTGCTGCAAGAGATATGTATTACAAAGGTTATGAATCATATAAAGATTTCAGTGATAATTATAGAAATTCACAACAAAAATATGTTAACTTAAAAAGAGATATAGACATAGCTGAAGCAGTTAAATTATATGAATCTGGTATAAATTTATATAACTTAGGAAGATTTGAAGAAGCTAAATCTAGATTAGAACAATCAAGAAATATTTATTCTAGATATTCAATGAATAGAAATGTGGAACAAATAGATGTTTATTTAAGAGACATAGTGCGTAGAGTTGATCTTGATAAAGCAAATAGATACTTTGATGAAGGAAAAACTTACTATAATTCTGGGAATTATGAAAGAGCAAAAATTAGATTTATAGACGCTAAAGAAATATATGAAAAATATAGAAATTATACATTATCTAGAGAAATAGATGTATATTTAGAAAATATAAAATATAGAGTAGAATTACAAAGTGCAGATAAATATTTTGAAGAAGGACAAAGAAACTATAACCTTCAAAGATATGATGTAGCAAAAGATGCTTTTGAAAAAGCAAGAGAAATTTATATTTCTCGTGGAGAAAGAGCTAAAGTAAGTCAAATAGATGTATATTTAGAAAATATTAGAACTAGAACAGGAAACAATTCTGCAAATAATTTTAATGTATATTATAGACAAGCTTCATCATATGTAGATCAAGGAAATAGATCAAATAAAATTGAAGATGCAAATTATTTCTATAATTTAGCAATTGATTCATTTAAAAAAGCTTTAAATTATACTAATGATTACTATCAACGTAATGAAGTAAATAAATATATTAAAGAGTTAGAAACTAAAATTAAAAATAATAATATTACAAAAGAAAATAAATATAAATTCATACAAGAATATAATAAAGCAGTTGAATTAATTAAATTAGCAGAAAAACAACCTAATATTGATGATGCAAACTACTATTATAGACAAGCAATTACAGCATTTAAAAATGCTTTAAATTATACTAATGATAGAAATAAAAGAAATGAATTAAACACATATATATCTAATTTAGAAAAAAGAATTTCTGAAAATACTAAAGAAATGAAAAATGAAATGAGATTTGATGAATTATACAATAAAGCTAAAGAACAAATTAGATTAGGTGAAAGTAAAATAAACAAATATGATTCTGATTACTATTATCAACAAGCAATAAATACTTTAAGGGAAGCTTTAAAATATACTAAGAATACAAATAAAATTAGTGATACTAATAGAGTAATTGCAGATCTTGAAAGTAGAATAAGAAAAGATATGTTTAACAATGATTTTAATTTCTATTATTTAGAAGCAAAAGAATTCGTAAGAGTGGGGGATACAAAAATTAGAGTTGAAGATTCAAATTATTATTATTTAAAAGCAATCGAATCATTTGAAAAAGCAATTAAATTAACGACTGATCAGAAAAAAATAAATGAAATAAATTTAAATATAAGAGATTTAAAAAGTAGAATAGTATTTTAATATAGTAAAGGGGCTGTTCCGAAATAAACAGCTCTAAATAACCAAAAAAGCCAGTAAAAAACTGGCTTTTTTTGTTCTATAGGAAATTATAATTCTAATAAGATGTATATAATTTTATTGATTAATGTAAAAAGAAGTTACAGTGTATAAAAAATAAAATTAATAAGTAAATTTGAGTAATACAAAAATACCTATTTAAATAATAGGCCATTAGGATTATAGAATTTATGAATAGGTCGTCCAATAGCAGAAGAAACAAAAAGTTCATAAACTTCAAGCTTAATACTGCATAAAAGGATCAAAGCCCCAAATAGCTTTAAAGTTCTTTCTAAAAAGAGAAGGAACTTTTAATCATCTTAAAATGTTTATAAGGTAAATGAAAAAGTAATTTAGTAACA
>NZ_WOEI01000040.1 GCF_009733925.1 Streptobacillus canis
ATAGGGTTTTAATAATAGATGAACTTGGATATATCCCTATATCAAAAGAAGAATCCTTAATGTTTTTCAAACTTATTAATGATAGATATGAAAAGAAGTCAACAATAGTAACAACTAATGCTGACTTCAAAGAATGGGGTAATATATTTTCTGATAATACATTAACTAATGCGATATTAGATAGGTTATTACACCATTGTAATGTTATTAATATTAATGGTAAATCTTATAGAGTTAGAGATTATTATCAAGAATAAGAACGACATTCTTATTTTGAGAAAATACTACATTTTTATATTGACATTAACACTTAAAAAAGTTCCTTCTCTTTTTAGAAAGAACTTTAAAGCTATTTGGGACTTTGATCCTTTTATGTGTCCTAATTGCAGTATTAAGCTTGAAGTTTATGAACTTTTTGTTTCTTCTGCTATTGGCCGACCTATTCATAAATTCTATAACCCTAATGGTCTATTATTTAAATAGGTATTTTTGTATTACTTAAATTTACTTATTAATTTTATTTTTTATAAACTGCGATTTTTTTTATATCAATCAATAAAAATATATACATCTTATTAGAATTCTAATTTCCTATATAATGAAAAAAAGAATACCCTAATGCAATAGTATTCTTCTTCAAAATCGAATATGAAAGAACTGTATCAAATCAGAAAAAATTATGAGAAGTATATGGGTAAAGAGATGGAGAGGTAATTCATTCTCCTTTTTGTCCTCTCAAAAAATCTATAATAGCCATTGCAATTTTTTTAGATAAAATTGGTGGAACGGCATTGCCAATCTGTTTAAATGCAGCTGTTCGTGAATGTTCAAAATAAAAATCATCTGGAAACCCTTGTATTCTAGCGGCTTCTCTTACTGTAATTGAACGATTCTGTCTTAAATCTGGATGAATATAGTAATGTCCATCTTTCGCAATATGAGCAACAACTGTATGACTAACAGAGCCATAATCCAAAGCTTTATATCTATCTAAAAAAGATGTTGTATTAGAATGAGTTTGCAGTTCTTCAGGAATATCGATATACCTTAAATTCTTACCTTTTTTCTTAGCTTTTAGTACCAATTTATATATCTTCAAATCATTTTCATTATGAGGTCTTGCAGCATGTTGTGTTAAAATATCATCTTTTTTACGAATATATTTTTCAACAAACTGACTTGAAACATCACAACGATACTTATGAGAACTTCCTCCAGACTTTATACTTGGTAAGTCCTCAAATAATTCTTTTATAGTTAGGGCCGCTTCAACATATTCAGCCAAGCAGTCAAAAAATGAGTTATTGAACACTAAATCTTTTCGATGTCCGATAAGTATTAAACGTTCTCTTTTTTGTACTACACCATAATTACTTGCATCTACTATTTGATAATCTACCTCATATCCACACTTATCAAATTCGCAAATTATTTTTGGCAAGAGCAACTCTCCTGATAAATCCTTAAAAGAGAGCAACCCTTTAACATTTTCAAAAACAAAGAACTTTGGTTTATATTTATCCAGAAAATCTAAATAATGTTTATACAGATAAATTCTTTTGTCAGTAGATTTTTTCGACTTGTTATTGGCTCTACCGATTGTAGAATATGCCTGACACGGTGGTCCACCAATAATACCATCTAACTCATTATTGCCTAATCTTTGGTCAATAAATTCAAAAATCGAAGGTATAGTATCTTTACTTATTTCCTTATTCAATATATCTTTAGTTAGATTTCTTGGTATAATCGAGTACAAATCATCTCTCGAGATTTTCCCTTGAATATATTCAAAATATGGAGATAGGTTATTTTCTTTTTTTAAATAGTAATATATGTTTCTTAATTCTAAAGAAGAGCAAGCATCTTTGTCCATTTCTATATGACAAATAAAATTATAATAGTCTTTATACCTAAATCCTTCGGTTAATCCACCCGCCCCTGAAAACACATCTACTATATTTAGCATAACCACACCTCCTTTCGTATTTGATTAAATCAATTATCATACACTTCTTTAATTTCTTCGTATTTATTTATAAATTCTTGATTAAACTTTTTTGCATCTCTTAACAAGTCTGAATATGATCTAATAAATAAATCACCACTTTGTTCTAATGAGTTTGCAGTAGTTCTAACTATAGGATCCATATCATATCTGTCAGACATCAAAAATGTTGTTACTTTATCCAACTTATAATATTTTTGAACAAAAATTTTATAATCTAATGCTTGATTTATTTCCTCTGTTTTAATTTTAATATTCGGTCTCTTCAATTCAATAATAATTAATTCACCATTTACTAAATTACAAAGAAAATCAATCCTACGATTACTGCCCTCTAGTGTTTCATCTGGAAACTTACTTTTTAAAATGCTACTATATGTTTTTTCTCTTTCAAATGTTGTAATTCTAGGATCTAAAATCCAAGGGAACTTTTCTAGAAATGGTTGAATTACTTTAGATTCACTCTCATTTCCATTAACATACTTTTCAAATTGTTCTATAGCTTTTATTCTACCAACTGCAACTTTTGCAAGCTCTTTAGCCTCTATATATTCCCAATCCGAAGTTATTTTTTCAACTTCATCAACCGTTAAATTCTCTTCTTTCAAGTTTTCTATATATGACTGAAAGCTCTCAAATTTATATAAATTTTTTAAGTTGTCCAAAACACGTTTAATTGATTCTATATCATCTGTTTCTGTGGAATTTGTTAATAATGTATCTTTAACTTTCTTTATACTACTTATCTCTGTTGGTGTTAATCCCTTAAAAAATGATTCATCTAAATTAATAAGTTCTTCTTTTTTCTTTCTCCTATTTTCTCTCCATAAAGATGATATTTTTGAAATCAACTTATTTAAATCATGTTTTAATTGAATTGTATTTTCATTTTCTTCCCAAAGGATTGACTGTCTAGCTGTAGATATATAATCCTCTTCATCTGAGTCATCTATAAAATCAATATTAAAAAATCCAGTTACATAGCTATTAAATCTATCATTTGCCCTATCATCAAAAAATACATTTTCTGAAGCCAATTTATTTCTAACATATAACAAAAAACCATTATCCTTTTTTCTTAAAGGAGTCGATTTAGTATATACCCTTCCAGTAATACCATGATTTTTTAGTCTTTTAAATTCTTCTACGCTATTAATATCATTTAAAAAGTCTTCTGGAAATTTCCATTCAAATTCTTTTTCTAACTTCTCAAAATAAATTGATTTTGTAATAGGTTGCTCTTGTTGTGAATTTTCATCAATGAGTTTAACCTCAAACTCGGCATCATAAAATGAAAATCTTCTGGACAAATTATATGCTAAATCCTCAATACCCATTATTGTACTTTGCTTAATTTCTTTGATTTTAACCACAGTCCCAGATTGTTCATTGGTATTTTCATTTTCACAAATCACTTTTGGCTTATATTCTGATTCACTTTCTGCTTTCATCTCATCATAATTAATACTAAAAGCATTTTTCACGCCATCTTTTATAGAATATACCTCTATAGTCTTTGCAATACCAAATACAGCTAATTTACCTAGCCCTTTCTTTCCTGTCACTTTTCTTTTTTTTACTTTAGAAACGCCTGTACCTTCAGCTTTTCTTCTGTTTCTACCGATTACCAAAAAATTCTGATTTAATTCATCATGGTTCATTCCTGTTCCATCATCTGTAACTGTTACTACCTTTTCATCATAGTTAATTTTTATCTCAACATTTTCAGCATCTGCATCGTAAGAATTTGAAATTAATTCAGCAATAACAGGAGGGAATGAACTATATAATTTTATCCCTAAATGATCAATTGTATTCTTATCAAATTTAATTTTAAATCCACTATTTTCCATAATATTACATCTGATAAAACTATCAGACCCTCCTTGTATAATAAACTTATATCATATTACTAGTCTCATATAATATATTAGTTGTTAATTTGATTATATATTTATTTATATATATAATATCCTTAATTAGATAGAGTGACATCGTTACTTCCTTGTAGCTTGACTTCATGCCTCTTCTGATAAAGTGTTTACGAATTAGTTAGATGTTGACACACTAGTGTACTTCGCATATAGAACAAGGTTGTTACTTTTATCAGCACTTGAGGACTTCTATCTAAAATATTTTATTGTAGGTGATTTTTATGTTTTATTTAGGTATTGATATTGCTAAAAATACCCATGTAGCATCACTTATTGATAGTAATGGTAATACAATTTTTAAATCTCATTCATTCTCTAATTCAATCGTTGGAATTAATTCTTTAATTGATAAATTAAACAACATTTCAACTAAAGATATTCTTATAGATCTTGAATCTACAGCCCATTATTGGCTTTCTATTTATTCATACCTAATTGAAAAAAAATATGAAATTATTGTAATTAATCCTATTCAAACAGATGGTTGGAGAAAAGCAACTGAAATTAGAAAACGTAAAACTGATGCTATTGATTCTTTATTAATCGCTGATTTTATACGTTATGGTAATTATGAGTCTACTTCTCTTTCTAATGAAAATTATTTAAATCTTCGTAATATGACTAGATTTAGACATTATCTAATAGAAGAATCATCTAGTTTAAAAAGAAAAATTATTTCTAATTTAGATCAAGTATTCCCTGAATATTCATCTTGTTTTAGCGATGTATTTGGACAAACTTCTAAAGAAATTCTTCTTAACTTTAATACTGCTGAAGATTTTAAAAACCTTAAAACTTCTGATATTAAAAAAATTCTTAAAACTATTACTTTAAAAAAATCAGCAGAACTTAAACTTAAAGATTTAAAAGAAATATCTAAAGATTCCTTTGGTATTAATTTTGCTCTTGATTCTTACTCTATTCAAATTAAATTACTTGAATCTAAAATCGAAAATATTGTTAATGAATTAAATACACCTATTCTTACTATACCAGGTATAGGTCCTATAACAGGAGTTATTATACTTGCTGAATTAGGTGATATTAACAAATTTTCAAGCGATAAAAAAATTGTAGCTTATGCTGGTCTTGATTCTACAATTACTCAATCAGGTAATTCTGATGGTCTTCATGGTCATTTAAGTAAACGTGGCTCTTCCCACCTCAGAAAAGCTTTATTTCAAGCTGCATTTGTAGCTTCATGTAATAATAATATTTTTAAAGACTTCTATGATTAAAAACTTAAAGAAGGAAAACATCACTTGGTTGCTATTAATGCTGTTGCTCGTAAAATGTGCTATGTGATTTATCGTATTTTAAAATACAATGAATCATTTGTAGATCAAAGATAAACTTCAAAAAAACAGCCTATTTTTAGGCCATTTTGTTATGCCTAAATTTAAGAGTAAAATATTAATTTTATTTCTAAATTTAGACTTGACTTTTAATAGTTAGTCTAATATCATATCGTTTCTATTATAGCATAATAATAGAACTTTTAATAGTATTATCTTCTTTTTTCCCACATTTCGAGAAATTTGATTAACTAAAACTATCTCAAACGCTGATAAATATTAGTGTTTTTTGGTCAAATATTTTAAAAAGTAATGGGCAATTTAGTATAATTATGATATAATATAAATAAAAAGAGGTTTTGTATATGTATCTAGAAAAATTTAAATCAGGAAACAAAATATATTTGTATAAAACTACTTCTATTTCTAATAATGAAAAGATTAGAATTCCTTTAGGAGAACTTAATAAATTAAAAGAAAAACTTAAAGATGTTACAGATGATCCAATTAAATATTTTGAAAATCTTTTTAAAGAAGAAAGAGATGCTAATTCTTTTGAAGAAATTACTACTACTTTTATTAATAGACCAATTTTCGATAACTTAATTGATAATATAGACTCATATTCAGATGAATCTAAAAACTTAGGTTGTATCTTCCTTTAAATAAGGTTCTTCAACTTGAAATATTTTCTAGAGTCATTGATCCTGCTTCTAAATTTTATGATTTTAAAAATAAAGAAAACTTTACTGAAAACTTTAATATATCTAAAGATGATATATATAATAGTTTAGATATATTATACAAATACAAAAATAATTTTATTGAATCTATTAGAGATAATATTAAAAGTTTAATTAACATAAGTAAAGAAAGACTTCATACCGATGGTTCTAACATATATGTATAGATGAAGTGGATGAAAATAATAATAAAGTACAAAAATCATTACTACAATATGGATATAGTAAAGAAAATAAGAAACTACCTATTGCTCAATTCATGTATGTTACTGATGCTAATGGTTTACCTCTTAACTTTAAAGCTTATGAAGGTTCTAAACCTGATGTATCTCTTTACAATGATTTCATTAATGAAACAAAGAAGATATACAATATTAAAAATAGCATATTAGTTGCTGATGCTGGATTTGTATCCAATGATAATATTGTTAAGACTATAGTTTCTGGTATGCATTACATATTTAAAGAATCTATGTTAAGGCTTAATAGAAGTGTATATAATTCATTTAAGAGTAATATATTATCTATGGTTGATGAACTTAAAAAAGAGAATCCTGACTTTAAAGGCTTTTACAAGAGTTTTAATATAGAAGTTCTTAGAAAAGTTACAGATATACATGGTAAGGTAAGAAGAGTTAATGTTACTCAAAAATATATATTTGTTTATTCAAAAAAACAAGATGAAAGATTATCTAGTTTAAGAATTAATGAACTTAAGAGAGTTGATGAACTAATAAATGATAAAAAGAAACTTGAAAAATATGAAGAAATTTCTGGATTTTCATTAATAATTACAGATTTAATAGATATGGATGATAAAGAAATAATAAAGGCATATAGAAATCAATATTTAGTTGAAGATGCATTTAAGAATCTTAAGAGTAGTTTTAGTATTAGACCTGTATTTTTAAAGAAAGAAGCAAGAATAAAGTCACATATGTTAATATGTTTCTTTCCTCTTCTTTTTACAAAGATTATATATTTAAAACTAAATAAAGAATATTCTATATCAAAGATACAAGAATGTATTCAAAAATTAAGATTATCTGATTGTCAAGGTAATAACTATAAAGATAATATACTTACTAAAAAAAATAACTGACATACTAGAAATAAAATTAAATAATAAATATATAAAAGGTGATGAAATTAGAAAAATATTTGGAAAACTAAAAAAAGATAAAGTTTGTCCATAAAAGAAGAACACTTTTTTACAAAAAAATAAGCTCTCAAACCCTCTATTTTAGAGGATTGGGAACGAGAGTATTGAAATAAGTCTGTAAATTCATTCAAACTTACTTTTATTTCAAAGACTCTTATGATATTTAATTTGTAAATAACTTAATATATTATAACTGTATTTTACAGCGTGTCAATACAGAGGGTAAGGTTTTTTTTAACCAAGCCCTCTTAATTTATTGATAAATTTCTTTAAATTTCTATACTTTCTCTTCCAAAATTAATGATTAACTCCATATAAATTTGGCCCCAATTTCTAATTGGTTGACTCCATTTTTTAGTAATAATTTCTGTAGCTAAATAAAGTGATTTAAATAATGATGTCTTACTTGGAAACACTACTCTTCCTTTATTTATTCTCTTATATGAAGAATTCAAAGACTCTATTGAATTCGTTGTATAAACTATCTTTCTTAATTCTTCTCCATATGAAAACATAGGAGAAATATTTTCCCAATTATCATACCATCTATCCATACATCCTTTATAAACTCTATTCCATTTTTCAGCCACTATATCTAATTGCATCTTAGCTTCTTCTTCTGTATTAGATGTGTAAATTAATTTAAGATCTTTCATAAAATCTTTTTTGTGTTTATATGATACAAATCTAAGAGTATTTCTTATTTGATGAATTATACATCCTTGCCAGTCTGTTTGTGGATATACTGCTGTTATTGCTTCTTTTATTCCTGTTAGTCTATCTGAACATAGAATAAGGATGTCTTTTACTCCTCTTGCTTTTAATGAACTAAGTACTGATAACCAAAGTTTTGAATTTTCAGCATCCCCTATCTCAATTGATAATACATCCTTTTTTCCATTAATATCTATACCTAATATTACATATG
>NZ_WOEI01000041.1 GCF_009733925.1 Streptobacillus canis
CTCATCCTTATTGTTCTAATGAGAGAGTAAGTAATGAAAATAATAATAAAATGGTTAGAAGATTTATACCTAAAGGGGTATCTATGGATCATTTAACAAAAAAAGATGTTAAACACATTGAAACATTTATGAATAATTATCCAAGAAAAATTTTCAATGCTTTAACATCTAATCAAGTTTATGAGTGTCTATTAAATCTAGCTTAATTAAACTTTTGGACACTTACTATTTTAATTTAGGTTTCTTCTCAAACTATCATTTCTCCTATATTTAGCATAGGTAACATCAATGATATTAATATACTCCCTATTACTATTGCAATTAAAATTATACTTAAAGGTTCAATTATCTTTAATAATATTTTGACTTTATCTCTTACCTTATTACTATATATTTCATTAAGTTTTTCGAAACTATTACAAAGATCACCTGTTTTTTCAGTTATACTTATTATCGCTTTAAATTCATCATCAAAAATTTTTTTATTTATATATATTTTTTTAAGTGAAGTCCCTTTTGAAATTTTTTTTATTATCTTATCCATTTCATATTTAAAATATTCATTTTCTACTATACTTAAATTTTTAACAGCATCATAAAAATCTATTCCTGATTTTAGTTGCATATATATTCCTTGTATATACCTCATCAAAAATATATCTCTATATATTTTAATATCAAATTTTATTTTATCTACATAATACTTATTAATATATATTATATATTTCAAAAAGAGTATTATCACAACTATACCCAACAATATCCACAATTTATATTTTACTATATTACTTGATACACTTATTAATATATTTGTCATTAAAGGTAAATCAGCGTTCAAGTCATTATATATCTCTACAAATTTGGGCACAATAACTACCAACATAAATACTAAAATTAACAAAGATGTTAATAATAGTATAAATGGATAACTTAGTATATTCATTACTTCCTTTAATATACCATCTTCAAATTCATATTTTTCTTTTAATATACTAAAAACTTCTTTCATATTCCCTGTTTTTTCAGCTATTTCAATATAGCTTAAAAACTCTCTATTGCTGTTTATATTCTTAAAACTTTCTTTTAAACTTTTACCTTTTTCAAGTTCTTTCTTTAATTTTAATAACTTAAATTTCTCTTTACCTTTATATATATTACACAACACATTTATACTGTCTATAATATCAATTTCACTACTTAATAATATAGCTAATCTGCCCACAATTTCTTTTCTAAATTTTTTCTTATTCATTTAAAATTTCTACCTCAACCTCAACATATATATTCCTTTTTTCTTTATTTTTGTTCTTTTTTCTAAATATAGTTGAAAATATGGGCAAACCAGGCGAAGAAATTTCTAAACTTTTACTCTCTCTACCAATATTTGATATGAAGGTATTAGTCTTATTTTTAAGTAAGACTTTTGTATTAAGTATATTCTTGCTTCTAACTTTCTCTGTTTTAAAACTTGATATTTCAGAATATATTTCAAGTTCTACATATTCTTTGTATCCCTTTGTTATAATTCTAGGTTTAATTCTAAAAACAAGCCCTGCTTCACTACTTTGAATGCTTTTCTCAGTCCCTAAAAAATATAGCTCATCTGTAACCTTTATTTCTCCTATATTATTATCTAAAACTATAAGAGAAGGAAAACTTTTAATATATATGTCCCCACTTTGTTTTAAACTATCAAGATCTATACCTAAACTACTACTTCCAAAATTTAATAAATTAGTTAACGATAATTTATTATCTAAAAACTTAGAAACTAAATTTTCTCCCTTATTTTCTTCTATCCTCACATTAAAACCCAATCTATCAAAAAGAGATAAAGAGGTGTCAATAATATTCATTTTAACTATCACTTGTCTTTTTATTCTATCAATATTATAGACTATGTCTTTTACTTTTTTAATATTTTCAGCTCTTCCTATAAATATATATTTATCCCCTACTTTTTTTATTTCTACATTATACATATTATTAAGTTTTAATATCTCAGATTCATCAATATGCTGTATACTTATTATTTCATATTCATCTTCTTTTTTCTTTTTTTCTACTTTCACTTCTGCTTTATTATTTGTATTAGATTTATTCTTAGCTTTATTCTCTTGATAAAACCTAATTTTTTTCATATTTTCTTCAGCAATATATTTTTTCTCTGAAAATGCTAAAATAGAAAAAAGCAAAATAATTATTTTTCTCATAACCTCTCCCTATAATACCCTATAGATATTTCAAAAAATTCTCCATTTAATCTAATATACATCTCCTGTGTATCAAAAAAAATTTCTGAGTAATACAAAAATTGCATGAATTCAAAAAAAGATTCTAAAGATCCAGTAAACTTAAACACCGTGTATATTCTATGATAAAATTCATCACTCTCCTTAATTATAGGGCTAGATTTATCAACAAGTTTTAGTTTACTATAATTAGCAAAATAGTAAATTGCTTTTAAATAATCATTTTCACTAACTACTACTTTAGCTATATCTTCATCTTTAATAATAATATGCTCAACTACTTCTACATCATCTCTATTATTTAAAATATCTAAATTCTCATTCAAATCCAAAAGCATCTCATTTTTAGAAATATATTCTGTTCTTCTTTCATAAATATCAAACACACAAAATAGAAGAATAAATAAAGATAAAATATATTTAAACTTTTTCATTGCTCAACTCATATGCAAAAGAAATTTTTTCATTTTTATCCTTAAATTCTATGATAGAATAATTCCCAAAGTATTTTTCAAGTGACTTTTCATATTGTTCTAATTTTTTTAAATTATCAATTTCTCCATATATTTTCCATTTATCATTTAAATACTCAAGGTTTGTATACTCCACACCAAACATTCTACTATTTAAAAAAAACTCTATATCCATATAAAAAGGTTTTTTAAATGATTTTTTCATTTTCAAAATAAACTCTTTATCTATATTTTCTTCTTTAACATTACTTTTTTCTTCTATCTCCTGACTAATATCTGCAATTTTTTTATCAATTTCATCACTATTATATTTTTGATAAAAAAACATATACACCAATATAATAATCAAAGTAAAAAAAATAGGGACAACATATTCTATATAAATTTTTAAACTAAAATTTTTTATTTTATTCAATTCTTTTTTAAATACAAAATCTTTTAATTCTTCATAACCTTTAATTACTATATATCCAACAAAATCTTGCCCTTCTTCATAATCTTCTATTGTAAAATCAAGTTTTTCTATTTTCTGATCATACTTTATCGTAAAGTCTTTTAAAATTAAGTAAGTTTTTTTGTTTATTATCTCAAATAAACTAAAAATTTTTTTTAACCTATAATTTCCATTAAATATGTTACTTATTCTTCTACTTATATCTTTTTCTACTTCTTTTTTTAATCCATTTATTTCTATCCCTAATATTACATAAATATCTATATTATTAGCTATATTTAATTCATCCAATCCGTCAGTTATATCTAAAAATATATCATCATATGTAAATATATATTGATTACCATCTAATTGTATATATATTTTATCTAATACTAAAAGAGTTACATAATTGCTCAAGCTACATCACTTCTATCAACATTATCTACTATTCTTACTTTTTCCAATCTTAATATTTCTTTTTCTAACATTTCAACACTATATTTTTCTTGCATTAAAACATCTATAGTTTTTACTTTTTCAAAACTATATATTAATATTGTAGAAACCATCAATAATATGATAGTTGAAAAAATTGTTACATACATTAAACTTATCCCCTTATTTTTCATAACTTAACCCTCCTTAAAATCTTACTTCCATCCTTTTCTAAATTAAGATTCAGATAACCATCATTTATGTAAAAAGAACATTTTGCTTTTTTCAAAATGTATTTTCTATTAACATACATCCCTTTTTCATCACAACCTATATTTACCTCATCACCTTCATCACTAAAGTTAACCCTAAAATTATATACATATATATCTTTTTTTCCTGTAATATATCCTACATCTCTAGTCCTTATTTTTCTAATAATACTACTAACAGTTGTATATATTTCTATTTCATTTTTTAGTATTGATCTTTGTATTTTATTAAAAATTATCAAATTCCTATTTATGGATAAAAGAAGTATAGTAAAAAATATCATTGATAATATGTAGTCAAGTAATATTTGACCTTTACTTTTCAAGTATCGCAAAATCTTTCATATTATTTATACTATAAAAAGCAACTCCTCTATCTATGTATAGATTAAAAGTAATTGATCCTTCTAGATCAAAATTTACTAATCCAATAAATTCACTAAATTCTTTAGCATCACTAAAACTACAATTATTACAAATAATATTTTCTATTTTTTCTCTACTAAACCCCTTTATATCCGATAAAACATTTTGAATAATTTCCATATCTTTTAATTTTTGAATTTGTTTTTTTTCTATAATATGTATATTTCTGATAGTGTAAACATTAGTTAATAATACGATAATAAAAATTAGACTTGAAAAGATAGTCTCAATTAACATTTCCCCTTTATTTTTCATATCAACCTCAAATCATGCAATATAAATGACACACACATTGCTGGTGCAAAAGGTATATATCTCTTTCTTAAAATCAGTCCATATATCAAAGCACTTATATACATTATTTCATAAAACCTTAACAAGAAATATATATCTCTCATCCCAAAATACATTCCAAATACTAGCATTAATTTAATATCCCCCATACCTATAATTTCAATATTTATATAACTTTCAATTAACCAGAAAAAGAAAAACGGTAAAGTAAATATTCCCATACCAATATAGCTAGAGTAATAATCCACTTGCTTCAATATAAGTATAAGAATAAATAAAAATATTAGATCTCTATCGTAGATATAACCTTCTTTTAAATCTACATATGAAATATATGTTAATAATATATAAAGTAAGAAAATCATTTCTTTTTCCCACTTATTGTATAAATAGCACTTTCTGGTTCACTTACATTTGCGACTATTTTTTCATCTTCAATTAAGAATTCCCCTTTAAATCTACCTACAACAAAGCTATTACTTCCTTCATTGATATTAACTCCTAAATTCTCAGATTCAGCTAATAATTTTAATATATCTATTTCCTCTGTTCCATCTATACTCATTAGTAGATACATGTTATTTAATTCTGAAACCGCAGAAAATATTTTAGTTTCATTTGCTCTATCAATGTATTTTGTTATTTTAGGTACAGCAACACTTGCAAGTATAGCTATTATTGCTATTACTGTTATTATTTCAATTAAAGTAAAACCTTTATTCTTTTTTCTATTCATATCCCCCTCCCCTTACACCTATTCTACAACTTAAATTTCTTTTTGTCAATTAAATTTTAATTAAATTTTAATTATTTTACTTTTGTTATACAATTTGATAAAATATATCTGAGGTGATGAAAATATGATACTTGGTTTTGATATTGGAAATACACATATTTGTCCAATAATTTATGATAAAAATGGGAATATATTAGAAAAATTTAGAATTCCTAGTAAAACTAATTTAACTGAAGATACACTATTTGCAACTTTAAAAACTCTTTGTGATTTTAAAAATATTGATTTAAACAAAGTAGAAGATGTTGTATATTCGTCTGTAGTACCACACTTAAACGATATATTTAATTATTTAGCAAAAAAATATTTTAAATGTAATCCATATATTTTAAATGTTGGTAATATAGATGAAAATTTAATTACTTTCACTACAACTACTGAAAGAAATTTAGGAGCAGATAGAATAGCAACTATACTTGCAATGAAAAAATATGTTAAAGATAGAGAATGTATAATACTTGATTTTGGAACAGCAACTACATTTGAAGTGGTTAGAGATGGTAAATATCTTGGTGGAGCTATACTACCAGGTATAGACTTATCTATTAATGCCCTATTCCAAAACACAGCCAAATTACCTAAAGTTACTTTTAAAAAACCTGAAGAAGTATTAGGTAATACTACAGTTACTCAAATAAATGTTGGTATATATTATTCAAATATAGGTGCTATTAAAGAATTAATTAGTCAATACAAGAAAATATATCCATATGCTTATGTAGTATCTACTGGTGGGCAAGGAAAAGTAATAACAGAAGATTTAAAAGAATATATAGATGAGTATAAATCAAATTTATGTGAAGAAGGAATATTTGAATTCTATCTTTACAAAACGAACAAATAAAAAAAGGTGATTTGGGATTTTAAAAAATCCCTTGAATCACCTCTTTCTTTTCTATATAATTTAATCACCAAACAAAACTAACAGAAAGGAGTGATAAACATGACATCTAAAATCAAATTCATCTAGATGTCATATCTGTAACTTTTAACATAAAATGAAACTTACTTGTAAATCTAGATTA
>NZ_WOEI01000042.1:0-3189 GCF_009733925.1 Streptobacillus canis
AAAAAAAGTTTGGCAACTACCTATCTTCCCTATTACTAAGTATTTTCAGCGTACACAGACTTAACTTCTAGGTTCGAAATGTAACTAGGTGTATCCCTGTGGCTATTGTCACCAAACTTGTTTTGTTATGTTGTCCATAAGACAATCAAAAATGAATAGTAAAGTAAAGAATATATTTAATAAAAGCCTACGTATTATTAGTATTGGTCAGCTAAATGTATCACTACACTTACACCCCCAACCTATCAACCACTTAGTCTCAGTGGATACTTAAAAGAATACTTATCTCAAAGTGGGTTTCTCACTTAGATGCTTTCAGCGATTATCCCTTCCAAACGTGACTACTCAGCCATGCCACTGGCGTGACAACTGATACATCAGAGGTTTGTCCATCCCGGTCCTCTCGTACTAAGGACAGATCTTTTCAATATTCTAACGCCTGTAGTGGATAGGGACCGAACTGTCTCACGACGTTCTGAACCCAGCTCGCGTGCCTCTTTAATGGGCGAACAGCCCAACCCTTGGGACCTTCTCCAGCCCCAGGATGAGACGAGCCGACATCGAGGTGCCAAACACTTCCGTCGATATGGACTCTTGGGAAGTATCAGCCTGTTATCCCCGGGGTAGCTTTTATCCGTTGAGCGACGGCCTTTCCATACAGCACCGCCGGATCACTAAGTCCTGCTTTCGCACCTGCTCGATCCGTCAATCTCGCAGTCAAGCTCCCTTATACCTTTACACTCTTTGGTTGATTTCCATCCAACCTGAGGGAACCTTTGAACGCCTCCGTTACTCTTTAGGAGGCGACCGCCCCAGTCAAACTGCCCATCTAGCACTGTCTCAATTTCTTGATTAGAATTTCAATAATATATGGTTGGTATTCCACAGGTGACTCCTTTAAAACTAGCGTCTTAATCTCTTAGTCTCCCAACTATTCTATACACACATTACCAAAACCCAATGCCAAACTACAGTAAAGCTCCACGGGGTCTTTCCGTCCTACTACAGGTAGTCGGTATCTTCACCGACATTACAACTTCACCAGGTCTCCAGCCAAGACAGCTCCCAAATCATTTCACCATTCGTGCAGGTCGGAACTTACCCGACAAGGAATTTCGCTACCTTAGGACCGTTATAGTTACGGCCGCCGTTCACTGGGGCTTCAATTCGAATCTCTCAATCCTCCTCTTAACCTTCCAGCACTGGGCAGGTGTCAGCCCATATACGTCGCCTTTCAGCTTAGCATAGACCTGTGTTTTTGATAAACAGTTGCTTGGGACTCTTCACTGCGGCCTACTTTGGCTCCTGATGTTCTCATTCACCTATCATAGGCACCCCTTCTCCCGAAGTTACGGGGCTATTTTGCAGAGTTCCTTAGCTAGAGTTATCCTGTCGGCCTCGGGTTTCTCACCCAGTCCACCTGTGTCGGTTTACAGTACGGGCACTTTATTCCTCTTTAGAAGTTTTTCTCGGCAGTGTAGGATTTGTAACTTAGACATAAATGTCCTTCCCCATCAGGTCTAACATTTAATAATACGGATTTGCCTATATTATCATGCTTCTCCCTTAGAATGCCTATTCCGTCAGACATCTTACATACCTTCCTGCGTCACTCCATCAGTTAACAGTTTAAAGTGGTATAGGAATATTAACCTATTTTCCATTCGCCACGACTTTCTAGTCTTCGCTTAGGTCCCGACTCACCCAGGGTTGACAAACATTGCCCTGGAAACCTTGGACTTCCGGCCAGAGGGATTCTCACCCTCTTTCTCGCTACTCATTCCTGCATTCTCACTTCTGATACCTCCAGATCGCCTTACAGCTCTCCTTCAACAGCCTACAGAACGCTCTCCTACCAACAACATATGTTGTTACATAGCTTCGGTTTATGTCTTAGCCCCGTTAAATCTTCGGCGCAGATACTCTCGACCAGTGAGCTATTACGCACTCTTTAAAGGTATGGCTGCTTCTAAGCCAACCTCCTGGTTGTTTGTGAATATCCACCTCCTTTCCCACTTAGACATAATTTGGGACCTTAGCTGATGTTCTGGGTTGTTTCCCTCTCGTCCATGGACCTTGTCATCCATAGACTCACTCCTAAGTATTAATATATGGTATTCGCAGTTTGCTTAACTTCAGTAAGCTATACGCCCCCTAGGTTATACAGTGCTCTACCCCCACATATCTTTAAACTTAAGGCTGCACCTAAATGCATTTCGGAGAGAACGAGCTATCTCCTAGTTCGATTGGCTTTTCACCCCTAAACCTATCTCATCTCCCAACATTTCAACGGCGGTGAGTTCGGTCCTCCACTGCATCTTACTGCAGCTTCAACCTGGACAGGCCTAGATCACTAGGTTTCGCGTCTATAACATGCGACTTGCGCCCTCTTAAGACTCGGTTTCCCTTCGGCTCCACTCTCTTAACCTCGCCACATATCATAACTCGCAGGATGATTAACCAAAATCCACGCAGTCAGCTTGCGCCTCCTACCGTTTGTAAGCACATGGTTTCAAATTCTTTTTCACTCCCTTACTCAGGGTTCTTTTCACCTTTCCCTCACGGTACTCTCCTCTATCGGTTAGTAAAAGTATTTAGCCTTATGTGATATGGTCCACACTGATTCACACCAAATTCCTCGTGCTTGATGCTACTCGGGATTAATATTATATATTTATTACTTTACACTATACGAGGCTATCACTCTCTTTGGCCAGGCTTTCCAACCTTGTTCCGTTTACATAATTAATATATCTTGATTATGGCTATCTCAATAAATATCTCCCTCTACCACATGATGGCAACCTCGCCAAGTTTAACACCACCATGTTTTAGGCTCTTCCCCCTTCGCTCGCCGCTACTAAGAGAATCGTTTTTACTTTCTTTTCCTCTAGCTACTTAGATGTTTCAGTTCGCTAGCTTACCTATTTCTCACTTGTTCTTCCAACAAGTAGGTTTCCCCATTCGGATATCTTAGGATCTACGCTTATATGCAACTCCCCTAAGCTTTTCGCAGCTTATCACGTCCTTCTTCGGCTTTTACTACCTAGGCATCCTCCATGTGCCCTTAATTAGCTTTTTAATCATCGTTTTTTGTTTTACAGTTTAACTACTTATCTTTTCTTTCGTCTCTGTTTAAAGTTGTAATTCTTTACTTTCTACTATTCATTTCTCATTGTCCTATGTTTT
>NZ_WOEI01000042.1:3289-5030 GCF_009733925.1 Streptobacillus canis
TAAAAGGAATAAATAAAGCAAACAAAACATTAAAGTATTTAAGTTAATCAATATCTTTATTTTGTATTCTCCTTAGAAAGGAGGTGATCCATCCGCACCTTCCGGTACGGATACCTTGTTACGACTTCACCCCAATCACTAATCACACCTTAGGTACTTCCCTCCTTGCGGTTAGGCCAGTAACTTCAGGTGCAACTAACTCTCGTGGTGTGACGGGCGGTGTGTACAAGACCCGAGAACGTATTCACCGCAACATTGCTGATTTGCGATTACTAGTGATTCCAACTTCATGAAGTCGAGTTGCAGACTTCAATCCGAACTGAGAGTAGCTTTTGAGATTTGCTCCACATCACTGCTTCGCTCCTCTTTGTACTACCCATTGTAGCACGTGTGTAGCCCAGATCATAAGGGGCATGATGACTTGACGTCATCCCCACCTTCCTCCCGCTCGTCGCGGGCAGTTTCATTAGAGTCCCCAACTTAATGATGGCAACTAATGATAGGGGTTTCGCTCGTTGCGGGACTTAACCCAACATCTCACGACACGAGCTGTCGACAGCCATGCACCACCTGTATCTCGGTTCCCGAAGGCACTAAGATGCTTCCATCTTATTCCGAGTATGTCAAGACCTGGTAAGGTTCCTCGCGTTGCGTCGAATTAAACCACATGCTCCACCACTTGTGCGGGTCCCCGTCAATTCCTTTGAGTTTCATACTTGCGTACGTACTCCCCAGGCGGATCACTTATCGCTTTTGCTTCGGCACAGAGGTTTCGCACCCCCACACCCAGTGATCATCGTTTACAGCTAGGACTACCAGGGTATCTAATCCTGTTTGCTCCCCTAGCTTTCGCACTTCAGCGTCAGTTTCTGTCCAGTGAGTTATCTTCATCATCGGCATTCCTACACATATCTACGAATTTCACCTCTACTCGTGTAGTTCCACCCACCTTTCCAGTACTCTAGTCTAACAGTTTTGTAGGCAAGACTATGGTTGAGCCACAGCTTTTCACCTTCAACTTGTTAGACCGCCTAGATGCCCTTTAAGCCCAATAATTCCGGATAACGCTTGCGACATACGTATTACCGCGGCTGCTGGCACGTATTTAGCCGTCGCTTCTTCTGTAGGTACCGTCACTTTCTTCTTCCCTACTGAAAGCACTTTACAATCCGAAAACCTTCTTCGTGCACACAGAATTGCTGGATCAGAGTTGCCTCCATTGTCCAATATTCCCCACTGCTGCCTCCCGTAGGAGTAAGGGCCGTATCTCAGTCCCCTTGTGGCCGTTCACCCTCTCGGGCCGGCTACCTATCATCGCCTTGGTAGGCCTTTACCCCACCAACTAGCTAATAGGATGCAAAGCTCTCTCTTAGTGATCTCTCTTTCATTAATGTAGGATGCCCTACTCTAATAATATCTAGTATTATCCGTCGTTTCCAACGGTTATCCCAGTCTAAGAGGCAAGTTCTTTACACGTTACTCACCAGTCCACCATGTCTCTTAATTAAGCAAGCTTATTTAATTAACATCGATTTGCATGTGTTAAGCATTCTGTCAGCGTTCATCCTGAGCCAGGATCAAACTCTTCATTCAATATATTTTACTATATTTTAAATTCTTCACCTTTTTGTCAGTTTTTACTTCTTTGTTTTCTTATCTCAAAGTTATTGTCTTTACCTTAAATTGACTTCTTGTCTTTCTTGTTTGCTTTATTTATTCCTTTTCTTTCCATTGTCCTCGT
>NZ_WOEI01000043.1 GCF_009733925.1 Streptobacillus canis
ATCAAGTTTATGAGTGTCTATTAAATATAGCTTAATTAAACTTTTGGACACTTACTATTTTAATTTAGGTGATTTTTTCTAATTATTGTTTTACTTGTTTTAGTAGCAAAAAAAATGTATAATATATTGAAATATTAATTTAGGAGGAAAGCATGTTAAAAGAATTTAAAGAATTTATTGCTAAAGGTAATATTATTGATTTAGCAGTTGGGGTAATTATGGGGGGAGCATTTGGAAAAATAGTTGCTTCATTAGTTAATGATATTATTATGCCTGTAGTTGGTTTAATATTAGGATATGTTGATTTCAAAACATTACAAATTATCTTAAAACCTGCTGAAGGTGAAACACCAGCATTAGCAATTAACTATGGTATGTTTATACAAAATATTGTTGATTTCTTAATTATTGCTTTAGTTATCTTCTTAGTATTAAAAGCATTAATGAAAGCTAAAAAACAACAACCAGTTGAAGAACCAGCACCTGCTGAACCTGTATTAACTAAAGATCAAGAATTATTAATTGAAATCAGAGATTTATTAAAAAAATAAATTTAACAAACAAAAAATGGAAGAAATAATCTTCCATTTTTTATTTAACTTCAAATCCAGTTTCTTTAAGTTTTTCAGTCCACTCTTTAACTTCTTTATCAAAATTACCTAAAAATTCATTTACATTATATCCTGATATTTCAATATCCACAATTGAATCATCTTGTCTTATTAATCTAGCAATTGATAAATCATTTCTATCTTTTAAATTTCCAATAATTGAATATTCATTATTATATTCTTCTGCTTTTTGTAAAGTTATAAATATTTGTGATCCATTAGTATTTTTACCAGCATTTGCCATTGCAAGCATTCCAGCTCTATCAAATTTTAAAAAACTAAATTCATCATCTAATAGATATCCAGGTGTTCCTGTACCATCTCCAACTCTATCACCAGCTTGAATAATGTTGTTAACACTTACTCTATGAAATTTTAAATTATCATAATAATTATTTTGAGCTAAAAATACGAAGTTTGCAACTAATTTTGGTGCAGCTTCAGGATATAAATAAAGTTTCATGTCTCCTTTTGTAGTTTTAATTACAGCTTCCAGTTTATAACTCTTCATTTTATTTGCGAATTTTTCTTCTTCTGTTAAATTAAATAGCTTTTCTCCTAAAAAACTTGTTACAAATTTTTCTCCAGCACTACTACAGCTAACTACCAATAAAGAAAAGCATGCAATAAATAATAGTTTAATTAATTTTTTCATACAATTACCTATAAATATTGAAACCTTCTACAATATTTTCAATATCTACTTTTTCCTTTCTATTAAAATTAAATATGTGAAAATTAAACTCTTCTACTTTCAAAGAACTTAATAATTTCATTTCTTCTTTTTCTGTTACTATCTTATCATAAATAACTAATAAATCTAATACTTCATCGTTTGAACTTACAACTTCAACTATTTGAATTAACCTTCTACTATTTATATTTAAACTTCCCTTTAAAATCTCATTAGCTAATTTTTTGTTTGAAATTGCATTGTACAAGTTTGATTCTAGATTATTTAGAACCATTCCAAATAAAATATTTGGTTTTTGAGGTTTCTTAATTGTTACTATAGCCATTAGATCTCCTTCCTGTATATGTAATTTTAACATATTAAACTAAGGAATTCAATTAATATTGTCTTAGTCCATATATTTTAATTTACCTCTAAAGTCATCAATTTTTTGATATCCTTTTTCTTTCATAATTTCTTTAAGTTCATTTGTTATTCTACTGAAAGCTTCTGGTCCTTCTTTATGTAAAGTTGTACCTATTTGAACCATAGAAGCTCCACATAAAATATGTTCAAATGCATCTCTCCCTGTAAGAATTCCACCTGTCCCAATGATATTAATATCCTTTCTTAATCTTTGATAGAAACCATGAACATTTGCAAGAGCAGTTGGTTTTACATATTCTCCACCAATTCCTCCAAAACCATTTTTGGGCTTAATTACCACTGATTCATCATTTATTATAAGTCCATTTCCAATACTATTTATACAGTTAATAAATACTAATGGATATTTATTGAAAATATCTGCAGCTTGATCAAAATGTACTAAATCAAAATATGGCGGTAATTTTAGACCAAGTGGTTTAGTAAAGTATTCAAATACTTCTTTTAATAAAATTTCTGTAGTTTCAAAATCATATGCTATTTGTGGTTTTCCAGGAACATTTGGACATGATAAATTTAATTCAATTAAACCTTTAAAATTACTTTCTTCAACTCTTTTTAATAATGTATGTGTTTCTTCTTTACTCAAACCTACAAGAGAAAATATAAATGTTCTATCAGGTAATTCTTTTTGTAACTCTAATAAATAATCTAAATAATAATCAAAACCTAAATTTGGAAGTCCCATCGAATTAATACTTCCTAAACTTGTGTTTTTATAACGAGGTGTTGGATTACCTTCCCTAGGATTAAGTGTCGCTGTTTTTGTTACAAATGTTCCAGCTTCTGAATTCAATACTTGCTCTAATTCAGATTTATCATAACATAATACTCCTGCTGCATTCATGATACAGTTTTTAAATTCATAATTTCCTATTTTTGTACTTGTATTTACCATATATTTCCTCCTATTTTATATTTTCAATTTTTAATAAGAATGCAGCTAAACCTCTACAAATATCTTTAAAAGTTTCCTCAAAATCTCTTGTATGCCAAGGATCTTCAATATCTAAATTATTACCTGTAAAATCAAGTAATTTAAAAACTTTTCCAGATTTTTTTCCTAAAAATCTTTCTATATTTTTTACATTATAACTGTCCATAGCAATAATATAATCAAATTCATGAAAATCTTTTAAAGTTATTTGTCTTGCTTTATGTGGAACTACTAATATCCCTTTTTCTTTTAATTTTTTTACAGTACCATGATGTGGTGAGTTACCAATTTCTTCACTGCTTGTTCCTGCTGAATCAATCATAAATTTATCTTTTAAACCTTTTTCATTAATCATATGTGTAAATACTGACTCAGCCATTGTACTTCTACAAATATTACCATGACAAACAAATAATACTTTTTTCATATTACTCCTTTATTATTTTATTTAATTCTCTATATACCTCTCTAATAGGTAAACCCATTACATTATGATATGAACCTTCAATTCTTTCAACTAATATTGCACCTGCATCTTGTATTCCATATGCACCAGCTTTATCGAAAGGTTTATATTTATCAACATAGTATTCAATAGTTTCAATACTGTTATTTCCAAAATAAACATTTGTTGAACATGTAAATTTAATTATTGTATTATTATATATAATACAAACCGCAGTAATAACTTGATGTTTATTATTATTTAATTCCATTAACATTGATATGGATTTTTCTCTATTTTCACCTTTACCATATATTTTATCATTAAAATATACAATTGTATCAGCTGATATAACAATTTTATCAGATCTATCATCTAATTCTTTAGCTGCTGCAAGACCTTTCCCAACAGCTAATTTTAAAGTCAAATTTACTGGATCAGATATATTTAAATTTTTTTTATATTCCTTTTCATTAAATTCAGGAATGTATACACTAAAATTTTCAAAAATTAAATTTAATATTTCTTTTCTTCTAGGAGAAGCACTCGCTAAATATATTTTCATATTAACTCCTTAATATTATAAGAAAAACCGACTAAAAAATTAATCGATATCTTTTTCATTAAACAATTTTAACATTCTTTTATCAGGAATAAACCAAATTAAAGCAACAAAAAAATATAATATTCTTAATATTACTGGATTAAAAAAAGTAAAAATTATAGCTACTATATGAAAATAAAGAATTTTTTCCTTTTAAATCATTACCTATATGCCTTCTAATTTTACCAGTTTTATCATTATTAATTACAATATTTTGTAAAATTAAATAAGCAAGAGCTGTAAATAATAGAACAATACCATAAAATTCTATCGGATAAATACTTGATTTAAAGCTATTAATCCAATCAGAAGCAAACGGTAATAAAGAAATCCAAAATAAAAATACATATTTGACCATAAAATTTTTGGATTAATATGTTTTGTATTTTTTATTAAATAATGATGATTATTCCAATAAATTGTAACATAAATAAAACTCGTTATATATGAAGAAAAACTCGGAATTATTGATATTAAATCATTTAAAGTATCACCATTTGGAACTTTCATTGCTAATACTTTTATAGTAATAACAATAGCTAAAACACCATCACTAAATACTTACATTCTTGAACTGTTCATTTTTACTTGTATGATATAGTTAGTTCTTAAACTTTATCATACAACTCCTTTCTTTTGTATTTTATATTTTAATATTATCAAGTATAATTTAAGTATAATTACTTAGTATTATTTATTTTTTATAGTTGGATAAGTTATCAAATTTTAATCTCATTACAAGTCTATTAGTATAATATTTGGTGTACACTATGCTTCTGTTATTAATTCTAGTAATGAAGTTATTGGTAAACCTTTTCTTGT
>NZ_WOEI01000044.1 GCF_009733925.1 Streptobacillus canis
GCATAACTAATTACACCATAAAATGTTGATTTTATCAATGTTCATGAGTGTTTTTAGTATCAAAAAAAGCCAGTTTTTTGCTGGCTTTTTTGGTTATTTAGAGCTGTTTATTTCGGAACAGCCCCTTTTTATGAAAAATAAAATGAAAAATTTTATTTTTAAAATCAATTTTTAGGAGAAATAATGAAAAGGATTTTATACAAATTAAAACGCTTGATAAAACAAATATAAAAAGAATATAATAATAGTAAAATAAGGATAAAATAAGGAGTGTACATTAAAATATGAAGAATTTTAAGTTTAATCAAGTAGAAAAGACGATGAAAGCTTATCTTAAAAGAAAAGTTTCAATTTCACAAAAAACATTAATAGCCTTTTTAATAACAGGTGTTTTTGGAATTAGTATGCAAGTAAATGCAGCAGTATCTCATGATGACGCTAAAAATAGTATTCATGTAGGAACAGTAGCGAATGAAGGTAGTAAAAATATTTTAGTTGGAGATGTTTCAACAAATGGGAGTCATAGTTTAATTTTTGCAGAGAAAAATGATGAACCAAATAATAAAGGTTGGCATGGAAATGGAGATTATAGAATAGTTTTTGGTAAGTGGACAGCTTCTGACTCAAATGTAAATCATGCAATTTTATTTGGAGATGCGGCAGGACACGCAGCAGGAGGAAAGTATAAATTTATATTTGGAAATAGTGCTGGTTTTAGAAATAATGGAGACTATAATTTTGCTTTTGGGTGGAAAGCAGGTAATGATGCTAGAACAGACTATAACTTTGCTTTTGGTTCTGAAGCAGGACATAACATTAGCGTTGGAGGAAATAACGTTGCTTTTATGAATGGAGCGGGAGCTAATATAGCTGGTTCATATAACATGTCAGTTGGATATCAAGCTGGGCAACAAACAACAGGAAACTATAATTTTGCATTTGGACCACAAGCAGGAAAGATAGTTACTGGAGATGAAAATATTGCAATAGGTTCTCATGCAGGAAAAAATGTAGTAGGTCATACAAATTATGCTTTTGGACGTAATGCAGGGCAAGAAGTGTCAGGTCTTGGAAATATTGCACTTGGAGAAAATGCGGGATTTAATGTTAAAGGAGCGACAGATACTGCAAGTTTAACAAAAGGATTTTCAAATGTTGCTATAGGAAAAGCTTCAGGAAGAAATGTTATAGGTAATCATAACTATTCTTTAGGAGAAAATGCAGGAAATTATGTTGGATATAGAATAAATTGGAATAACGGAGTTTTTGTTGATAATAATAATCCTGAAGAATATATTAGACCAGGAGAAAATGATTCAACTAAAAGGTCAGGTGCGGAGCATAATATAGCATTAGGACCAAATTCTGGAAGTTATATTGCAGGGCAAGATAATGTTGCAATAGGACAAGGAGCAGGAAACTTTATAGATGGGGAGCAAGAAGGGGGAGCAGGAAATACAGCTATAGGGAAACAAGCTGGAAATAAAGTATATGGGGATGAAAATATTGCTATAGGGAAACAGGCTGGAAATGATATAAATGGACATCAAAATATTACTCTAGGAAATGAAGCAGCAAATAAAATAAAAGGCTCAAACAATATTGCTATAGGAGTAAGAAGTTCAAATACATTACCAGAATTTATAGAAAAAACAGACACAATTTCTTTAGGGACAGAATCAAATGCAACTAAAAATAAGGCTATTGCAATAGGAGCATCTTCACAAGCAGCAGAAGAAAATTCATTAGCTATAGGTACTGAGGCGTTAGCTACTTCAATTAGTTCAATTGCAATAGGGCATGGATCACAGGCTGCAGGTGAAAAAAGTATTTCAATTGGGACAGGTAATCTAGTAACTGGTGAAAATTCAGGAGCAATAGGGGATCCAAGTTATGTAAGTGGAACAGGTACATATACTATAGGAAATAATAATGGTACAGTAGATACACCAATAGCTGGAAACAATGCTGGAATTTTTGGAAATAATAATAAATTAACAGCTCAAGGCTTAAACAGTCGTATTATAGGTAATAATAATGAAATGAAACAGCATGATGGATTTATAATAGGGAATGACTCTAAAATAAATTCAAGTCATACAGTTGTAATTGGTAATGAAATTGAAGGGAATCAAGCACAGAGTGTCTTTTTGGGATATAGATCAGCATTTAATGATACTAATTCAAGTGCAGGAAATTTAGACGTTAGTACATATGTTTTAAAAAATACAGCAGGTGAAACAAAAACAACTCTTGAATTTGCAGGGGGAGTAAATGTAGGTATAGTTACAATAGGTAGAGCTGATTCTCCGAGAAGATTACAAAATGTAGCAGCAGGATTAATTTCAAGAGAATCAACAGATGCAGTAAATGGCTCACAGTTATATGCATTAGCAAATTATGTTGCTAATTTAGAAACAGCAGTAACAACTGTAAAACCAGTAGAAGTAGTTGAAGGAAAAAATACAACAGTAACACCTGGAGGAGGAGCAGATAAAACAACTTATGCAGTAAATGTAGAAGGAGAATTAATAGATATTACATCTATTGCAAAAGATAATACAAAGATTTCGTTAGAAGCTGAAGGAATAAATGTAAATGGATCTAAAATAACAAATGTAGCAGCAGGAACAGAAGGAACAGATGCGGTAAATCTAAATCAATTAAATGAATTAAAAACAAATATTACAAATAATATAGCATCTATAACAAACATAGAAAATAGACTTGCAACAACAGCATTAACAACAGCAGACGGAGTAGTAAGTGTAACTGCAGGGGATGAAACAAAACTAGTAACTGCAGAAACAGTAAAAGATGCAATAAATAATAGTGGATTTAAAGTAAAAGCAGAAGCAGCAGGAGGAATAATAGCAGGAAATGCAGTTTCAACATTAGTTAAATCGGGAGAAGAAGTTAAGTTTAAAGCTGGAAAAAATGTTACAATAGATCAAAATGGAAAAGAATTTACATTCTCAGTAAATCTTCCAGAAGCTAAAGCTATAGAGTATTTCTCAGTAAATTCAACAGTAGCAGGAAACAAAGATAATTCAGGAGCAACAGGATTAAATGCAATAGCAATAGGACCAAATGCAACATCAAAAGTAAAAGATGGAGTTGCTTTAGGAAATGGAGCAGCAGTTGTATTTGAAGGAGCAGCTGGAACATCAGGTATAGCTATAGGAACAGAAGCTAAATCACATCAAATGAGTAAAGCTTTACATGAGGTATTAGTAAGATTTAAGAGAACATCAGAAAATATGTCAGGTGGAATAGCAATAGGAACTAAGACACATGCAAGAATATCTACAATAGATATAGGTAATAGAGATTATGTAGGAAGAATTGGAGATATAGAGTTTAATAAAAATGGAGTAGATAGTTGGAATAGTATATCAGGAGTAGGAGCAACGACATTAGGAGATAATTCAATAAATACAAGTAATTTCTCAACAATAAATGGGGCATTTAATACAATAACAAATACTCAAAGAAATGGAAATCAATTCCATAACTTAGCAAAAGCTATGCAAGGATTTGGGTCATCTATATTAGGGACATTAAATAGTATTGAAGGTAATGAGGATTTAGTAGGAACTGGAACAGGTCTCATGGACAAGGTATTAGTTGGATTAGGGACAAAACAACCGGCAAGTGGATTAATGTATAGTGGAACAGCTTCAGCAGTAATAGGTATTGCAAATAGAGTAAGTAAGAGTAATGGATCATTAATTTATGGAGCAGGAAATGAAATATTAAATTCATACTTATCACCTACAGGAGCAAATGATGTAACAAAATTAGTAGGAGCAAGTTTCATAGAACCAACAAATACAGGAGTAGAAATAAAAGAACTATCAGATACATTTAGAAAATATATGGGTAATGCAAGATTAGGCTCAGTAGTAGTAATAGGTGGAGCAAATAAGGTAGATCATGCATTATTCTCAAGTGTAAATGGAGTAGGAAATACATTAACTGGGAAAATAACAGAGACAGTAACTGATAAGAATACAACTATGAATGTAGTAACATCAGATGCAAGTATATTCTCAGTATTTAACCAAATAACTGGATATGAAAATGAAGGTAAAAATGTTTCGCATTTAGTTTTAGTTGGAAGTAAAAATACAGTAGAAAATGCTACAAAAAACATAATAACAGGAAATAACCATATATTAAAAGGAACAGCAGATGCAAAAGCAGAAGGAAATATAGTATTAGGATTTAATACAACAAAAGAAGAATCAAACTTTAAAGTATCTGGGAAAAATATAGTAGCAGTAGGAA
>NZ_WOEI01000045.1 GCF_009733925.1 Streptobacillus canis
TGCAGCTTTATCGTAGGCTGTTTCTTCCATTTCTCTAATTCTTCTTGTTCTTCTTACTTTTTTTTCTTCGTTCATAGCAAAAGCCTCCTTGATATTTTTATTATATCATAAGAGGCTTTTACTAAAATTAATTTACAATTTTATTTCTATACACTAAAAAAATTATCTGTTTTTTAGATTAATCCCTTTTATTTTTTTGATCTTAATATTTAAAAGTGAAAAATCATTCATTTTTCAAAAGCTTCTTATCTATTAACTATTTTGTTTTAGAAACTTTTTCAGCAAAATTTTCTCAACTTTTAATTTTCAATGTATTTTATAAAAACTTACAATAGTCGTAATTAAGATTTTACTTATAAGTCAATTTATTAATTAACTTAAAAATTTTATTTTATAATTATTTCTACTCTTCTATTAGTACTATCATTTTTACTCACTAAATTTCTAGTTGCTTGTCCAAAATAATATATTTTATTTCTATCAACTGAAAAATTATTTATGATAAAATCATATACTGCTTTAGCTCTTTTTTCAGATAACCCTAAATTATACTTATATGTTCCAACTTTATCTGTATTACCTACTATTACTATTTCATTGTAGCCTTCTATTTCTAAAAAGAATTTTTTTAATTTTTCTATATTCATTTTACTTAAATTATATTTATTAAAATCAAAATCAGTCAATACTAATTTTTGAACTGTTGATTTTTCTTCAATATACTTTACATTTTCTAAAGATTTTTTTGTTTCTATATTTTGATTTGATAAATTACTTACTTTTTCTTTTAATTTTAACAATTGATTTCTTAACTCTGTATCATCGTACACTTTTATACTGTCTTTTAAATTATTAAAGTCTTTTTTTAAACCATTTATATCTAATTTCATATTAGATATTTCAAATAATATTCTTTTAATATCTGCATCTTTTTGTTTTAATGAATTATATATTATATCTAAATTATTATTTTCAGAAATTTTTTCTGTAACTTTATCTAATCCATTTTCTTTAACATTCATATCACCAAATGTATATGAAATCCCTGCCCCAACTGAAGGTTTTAAACTTGAATTCAAAGCTCCAGTTACTTTAAATCCTATATTTTTTTCCATACCAGAGTAGCCTATAGAAAAAGCCCAATCTTTTTCATAATATCCCATAGAAGCACCAATTGTATGTGTTTTATTAACATTATTAGTCGGTATATTGGCATGTGCTATAGCTGAAGCAACTCCAGAGGTTGTATTTTTCACATTAACATCAACATATCTTTTAGTAACTGCATCTGTTTCTAATATCGGATCTGCAACATTAACTATTCTTCTTTAATTATTTACACTTCCTACAGAAACTGCATTACTTACAGCTTGAGAATTATTTCCTAAAATAACTGCATTCTCCACAGTGCTTGCATCAATATTTGAACCTAAAATAAACACATCATTTTTAGGACTTTCTTTTCTTCCAACTATATTATTATTTCCTTGAACATGATTATTTTCACCATAAATTACATTCATATTTCCCATAGTTGATGAATTATCGCCTTTAATAACATTAGAAGTTCCAATAGCTGATGTATTATTTCCAACTATCGTAACATCTTTACCTATTGCTATAGAGTTGTCTCCACCTACAAATGCACCTGTTCCATATGCAATATTATTTTCTCCTCTATTTCTTAATGGATTATTTTCAAGTTCTTCTTCCAATACTTTAATTCTTTCTTTTGTAACCCTTATTGATTCTACTACTTTATTTATTTCATTTTTTATTCTAGTATACTCGGCTGCAATTACTAAATCTTTTGGATCAATTTCTATACTTTCATAATTTTTCTTTTCTCTATTTACTTCTTTTTCTTTTTCTACTAACTCTTTCTTCATTCTTAACAATGCTTCTTTATCAATACCCAATGATTTAGTTAATTCACCTGTTAATGTTTCAATACTAAATTTAAGCTTATCTTCTACTTTATCTATTTCTTCTTTTTTATATTTATTAGCTATATATAATAAAAAATCAGAGGCTGTTATATAGCCATTATCATATATACCAAGTTTATGTGTCGTTCTATTCATAAAATCTTGATAATTTTTTCTACTTCCTTTTTCATAATATTTTTTAAGTAATTCATTCTTTTTATCAAGCCATTCCACATTTTTATCTTGATTGTATTTCCACTGATAATATGCAATAGTTTGTTGATAATCTAACATTTCAAAATCATTATCAACAATCTCTTTTAATATTTCCATAACTACAGGATCATCTGAAAATTTAAAATATCCATTCGAAACTTTTCCATAAAGTTCTAACATTCTGTTCTTATATTCTGGTCTTATTTTTGCCCATTTATTATATTCAGTTTCATCTAATTGATCATTAATTCCAATAGTAAGGTCTATTGTCTCACTGCCTATTTTTGTACTTAATTCAAATGTATCTGATAATACTAAATTTTTATCTGAATTAAAAGGTTTTTTGTGTGACCTTATACTACCATATACTATATGTCCATTTATTTCTATAGGTGAATTTGTAACAAAATTATGTGCATCATCCCATAGTGTTACAATATCTATATTTTTATCAGGATAATTTGTTAGAAAATGATTATCTAGCTTGTATCTTTTTGAACGAGAATATATATTTCTTTTCTCTGACAATACCCCTAAAACTTCATAATGTGTTTTTATATAATCCTTATAAAATTTCTTTTCTAAAGAAAATGCTTGATCTTTTTCTACTAAAGCTTTTAATTTATCTGCTCCATCTTCTAATGATTGGTCATTTCTAATATCTATTCCTTTTATTTCTGACATTCCATATAATCTTCTATTCAATTCATTTAATTTCTGTTCTTGAGATACAATATCATTTTGATATTGATTTTTTAAATTCATTAATTCATCATTTAATTTTCTATATTTTTCTAAAGCTGCTGCTTTTGTATTTTGTAATGTTTCTACTCTTAATCCTGCTTGAATAGTTTCTCTTTCTTTTTCTGTCAAATCATTATATTTCTTAGTCTCTGTTTCTACTTTTATCTTTAATCCTTTTAGTTCTTCAGCTCCACCTTTATATTTATCCCATTCATTTTTAAAGGTTTCTTTGTCATATTCTTTTCCTGTTGTAATTGCATTTTTACCTATACTTTGTCCATTTATCGATGTCGAAATAGAATCAATCCCAACAGCTCTTGAATTTTCTCCAAGTTTAATTCCTTCTTCTGCATATAAATTAGCTACAACAGCCAATAAAAATGCAGTAATTAATACTTTTCTTCTAATCATTGTTAATTTATTTCATAAAATTATGAAATTCTCCCTTCTTGTTTATTTAATTATATTATAAAATTTTTTTATACTTTTGTCAATCAAATCTTTTTGTTTAAAAATTAACAAAAAATATTTATAAATTATATATGTTTAAAATAAAAAACTGTCTTTAAAGATTTTCAATAAAGACAGCTCTATACCTTAAATATTATTTATTATTTTTTTCTAATTCAGAAATTTTTTCAAATAATTGTTGAATTAATTCTTTATTTTTTTTATTTTCATTTCTTAATTCTTCAATTTCATCTTTTCTATTTATAGTCGATGTTTTAACATCAAATTGATATCCTAATCCTGCTCCTAATGCTACATGTCCTTTAGTATTTAATGATCCTGAAGCTTTATACACTAAATTCCCTGTTTCATTTAATCCTGAAATACCTAATGCAAATGCATGTTCACCGTTATAGTAACCATATGCACCTGCAATATTATGTCTAT
>NZ_WOEI01000046.1 GCF_009733925.1 Streptobacillus canis
ACATTAGCTAATGTAATATTAGATAGGTTATTAGACCATTGTAATGTTATTAATATTAATGGTAAATCTTATAGAGTTAGAGATTATTATCAAGAATAAGAACGACATTCTTATTTTGACAAAATACGACATTTTTATATTGGAAATAACACACTTTTCAGTTGTTCGGAAAAAGCGAACAACTCATATTTAATTGTGTAGGTGATATTATGGATATTTTAATGAACTTTAGAGATGTGTTCTCTAGTTTTTCTTTTACAGATCATATTTTTATAGCTGGAGGTAATGGTTCCGGGAAAAGTTTAATATATAAATTTATGATATCAGGCTTTGATGGTAAAGAAAAAGAAAAGTTTTTAGTTGATGGGACACAAGTCAAAAAGAGGCAATGTATTGCATTAGGTATATCAAGAGATGATACTTTAGATGAAGAATTAAAAATGACATCAAAATCTTATTTGTATTCTAGAATTGAAACTTTTAGAGAATATATTAATGAGGAAAAATTAGTAAATTCTATTAATGAATATTATGAGTCTGTAAAAGATCTAATAGAAGAAGATGTATTTTGTTTATCTAATCTTAAAATTAATTTTGACATAGAAAAAATAACTTCAAATATTTTTAAATCAATAGAGTATAAATTGGATAATGTAAACTTTTCTGAATTGTCAACAAGTGAAAAAGTAAATGTACAACTTGAAATGTATTTAAATAGGTTAACAGATATTAATGATAATACTTTTTTATTAATAGATGATTTTGATACAATTTACATTAAAAATATTTTTTTTGAAAAATTAGAATATATTATTTCAAAAACTAAAGAACTAAACACTAAGTGTATTTTTTTTGTAAAAAATGAAGATATCATATTTAAATTAGTTAATGAAGGATATGATGTAAAATTTATTAGAGAAAATAAATTGATTGATTTACCAAATTATGAAAATTTTATTGATGAAATATATCTTTATTCAGAAGATGAGATAAAAAGAAAAGTTGAAAAAATAAAAAAAGAAAAAGAATACACTATTATTTCTGAGTTATTAAAATAAAAAAAGCTGCTTAAGGCAGCCAATCTTACGATCTGTAATCTTAATACAGAGTCTTAAGTAAACTTGAATAATGTGAATTTTGTTAGTTTACATTAATATTATATCTCTATTTTTCAAAAAGTCAAGAGATATTTATAAAAAAAATGTCCCACATTTCGAGAAATTTGATTAACTAAATCTATCTCAAACACTGATAAATATTAGTGTTTTTTTGTCAAATATTTTTAAAAAGTAACGAACAATTCAGTATAATTATGATATGATATAAATAAAAAGAGGTTTTGTATATAGAACATGTACCAATAAACTGGACACAAATTTTTAAAATATGCATTTTATAGATTTAAGGAATTATTTCTAATTTGATTAGGAGTAGTTCCTTTTAAATTTATCCTAACATTATTGTAAAAATATATATAATCTTCTATTGTTTTTATTGCTTCTTCTTTAGTCTTAAATCTATCCTTTAATAATGGATTGTAATAGCATTCAGACTTAAATATACCCCAAAATGATTCAATAGGTGTATTATCAGGACAATGTCCAGGTCTATTCATACTGTGTTTCATTTCTTTTATTATCTGTTTAAATCCATATGAAGTATATTGAAATCCTCTATCACTTTGTAATGTTATATTTGATAAGTCTATATCATTATTATTAATAAAATCTTTAAAATTATTAAATACAAGCTCATTATTGTTATTATTTCCAATATTGTATGTTATTAATGATTTAGAATGCATATCTATTATACCACTTAAATAGATTTTACCTTCTCCTGTATTAATCTCTGTTACATCAGTTGATATCTTCTCATTATCTTTATTTGTACTAAAGTCTCTTCTTAATATATTTTCAACTATATATTCTTCACTAGATTTCTTAAATCTTTTCTTCTTAGCTCTAATAACACAAACTACATCTTCTTCTATCATTAAATTTAGAATTAAGTCTTTTATTAACTGCTATAGTCATTCTCTTTCTACCATATGTATAATTTACTTCTTTTCCTATCGTTTTAATAGTCTCTACAAGTTCTATATCTTTTTCAATATCTTTAGTATTAAGATAATTGTAATATGAACTTCTATTAAGCTCTAGTACATTACATATATATTTAATATTATACTTAGATTTTAATGCATCTACTGTAAGATATTTAGCTAGTATTTCTTTTTCTTCAAACCTTCTAGGATCTCTTCGTTTTTTTTTAATATCTCAAGCTCTGCTTTTAGTATTTCATTCTCTTTTTCTTTAAGCTTAAGTAATATTTCATATCTTTCTTTTTCTGATTTTGCATTATTTAAATCAAGAGTTGCTCCATATTTCTCATACTTTAAAACCCATGAATAAAGATTTGAATAACTTACTCCATATTTAACACATATTTCTTTGTAATTCTTTCCATTTTCAATACATTCTTTTGCAATATTTTGTTTTGTTTCTTTACTTAGTTTAGGACTTCTCATAGAGTATATCTCTCCTTTAGGTAAATAGGCTTTAATATTTCCTTCATTATACTCTTTAATCCATCTTTTTACAAGACTATGTGAAATTAAATATTCTATAGTTAAACTAGTAATACTAGCTCCATCTAAATATTCTTTTACAAGCCTAACTTTAAACTCTTTTGTATAACTTCTATTTCTAGATCCTACTTCTTTAAGTCCATATTCACCGTGTCTTTTAAATCTTGAAATCATTAATTGAATTTTACTTCTAGCATAAATATATTTTTTTGATAATAAAGTTAATGAGATGTCTTCTTCTAAGTATTCTTTAACAATTTGTAATCTTTCTTCAAAACTTAATTTACTTTTTCTTCTCATAAAAAAATGTACCTCCAAACTTTTTCACTTTTCTGTGTCCAGTTTATTGGTACATGTTCTAAAAAAACTTACCCTCTGTATTGACACGCTGTAAAATACAGTTATAATATATTAAGTTATTTACAAATTAAATATCATAAGAGTCTTTGAAATAAAAGTAAATTTGAATGAATTTACAGACTTATTTCAATACTCTTGTACATGTTCTTACTCTCATATCAAAAAAGTTAAATTCAAGATTATGCACTTACTTCTTTAAGTTTGTATAAATTTATATTTTCTCTATTTTTTCTAATATCATTTATATATTTTCTTAAATTAAACCCTAAAGCATACATTGCAAATTCTAGCTTAGTTCTTTCTAAACCTTTTCTTCTAAATCTATCATAAT
>NZ_WOEI01000047.1 GCF_009733925.1 Streptobacillus canis
CTCTTACTTTATTTAAGTCTAAACTTAAAAAAGTTCCTTCTCTTTTTAGAAAGAACTTTAAAGCTATTTGGTGCTTTGATCCTTTTATGTGTCCTAATTGCAGTATTAAGCTTGAAGTTTATGAACTCTTTATAAATAATTCTATTGGACCTCCTATTCATAAATTCTATAACCCTAATGGCCTATTATTTAAATAGGTATTTTTGTATTACTTAAATTTACTTATTAATTTTATTTTTTATAAACTGTTGTTGTGTTTTATATTAATCAATAAAATCATATACATCTTATTAGAATTCTAATTTCCTATAGAATAAAAAAGAAGTAGAATATCCTACTTCTTTTTTTCAATATTTATAATCTATACCAAATCCAATTTTATACATCATTGGATTACTTGTAAATTCTTTATCTGCTGGGTTAAAAAAATTATAAATTTTTCTAAATGGTGTTTTTATAAAACTTTTTTCTATTTCTAAATTAGCTTTAATATCTAAATTATTTATTGGACTATATTTAAAATCTATATATGGTTTTATAGTATATTCTTGTCCTAACATCCATTTATCCTTCTCGTCACTTCCTTGAGTTAAATATGGACTATCAGGATACGAATTTAAAAGTTCATTTCTAAGAATCGGATTAATATTTGGTCCGTATAATTTAGTAATATGAGCTCTTCTTGCAAGCATTGCACCATCAAATTTAAGACCTGTCTTAATCTTGATGCCATTTTCATTATATAAATGATTTAAATCAAATCCTGTTTTTAATTCATTCATATCATATAAATTTAAACCATTAAAACTATATTTCTCAAATTTTTCTAGAATATTAAACTTAAGTCTAATACCATATCCAAAATTTCTTTCATAAGACGATGTTAAATCATTATATATTTTCCACTCATTATTTTCTGGATTTGTAATAAATTTAAAATCATTTTTTAAATTTACTTTATCTTTAGATTTTACATACTCTAATTCAGTTAAATTTGATACCACAAGTTTTTTTACTTTAGTTTTATTGAAATTCTTTGGAGGATCACTATTTACCTCTGTTATTATATAATATTCATAAGGTTTATAACCATCATCTGGTGTATATTGAAAATGATTTTTTACTATATATTTATTCCCGATTTTTTCAATACTCTTTCCTAAATTTTTTTGTAATAAAGTATTAATAGTTAAATCTCCAAAAAAATCAAAAGCATTTTCATAATCATCATTATCTTTAAAATAATATCTATGTTTCAATAAATATTTTCTATCACTATCCACACTTTTTATTACTTCTGAGTTAAATTTAAAATCATTAGAAATAGATAGCCCTTTAACACCTATATTTGATTTTTTAACAATTAAATTTATATCATATTTCTTTGTATCTAAATAATTATCAAGAATTTTAAAATTTAATGGATTGTATTTAGCGTTATATGTATGATCATATGAAACTTTAAATTTAAATTGATCTATCTTATCATGCTCATGATCTAGCACTTCCCAAAATTCATGTAATCTTTTCTTCTCAGTATTATAATCAAAATATGCACTAATCTTATTTCTATAATTTTTTCTTTCATTTAAAAGATTAATCTGTCTACCATTATATACATCAAGACCTAAAAAAATATTATTATTAACTTTATATCTACCATAAGAATTAAATTCTAAAATTGCTGGTTTAAATTCCCTTGTTACTATTCTAGGAACTACTGTAATACCTAAATTATCATCAAATAAATATGTGTATCTCCCCTCAATTATACCATCATTTTTTTGATATCTTACATCATCTTCTTTATATGATGTTAAATATTTTATATACTTTAGACCATATTTCTTTTTATTAATTTCAAAATTTATTTTTGCTTGAAAATCGTTATTTTCTTTAATAATATGTCTTTTTTGTGGTGCAGATATTTCAATAGTTTCACCAATCAATTCTCCATGTTCATGGTTGTGCTCATGATTATGATCATGATTATGATCATGACTATGTATTTCAGTTTGTTTATCATCTTTAAATAAATTTGATTCAAATATTTTATATTCAGGTATTCTATAATCATAAAAAAATTTATATTCTTTATAATTTTCTGGTAATTCAACTTTCTCACTTTCTCTAAGACCTGTAACATATCTTGAAGCAAGTGTAGGATAACTAATATTAAGTCTATCTCCTTTTAAAATTAAATTCATACTATATTCATTATTCGGTGTTGAAACAGTTAAATCAACAGGCTTATATTTAAGCTTTGAGTATTTAATAGAATTAAATTTCCCTTCATTTTCTACTGATGATTTATATATTATATTAATCTTTTTTCCTGAAAAAGATAATGAGCTTAAAATTAATGTTAATATTAAAAGTTTTTTATTCATTTTCCTCTTGTATGATATAGTTAGTTCTTAAACTTTACCATACATCTCCTTTCTTTAGTATTTTATATTTTAATATTATCAAGTATAATTAAAGTATAATTACTGAGTATTATTTATTTTTTACTATTGTTTTTAACTTTTTAGAGGAGAGTATTACCCCAGTATTATATTCATTTTTTATAGTTGGATAAGTTATCAAATTTTAATCTCATTACAAGTCTATTAGTATAATATTTGGTGTACACTATGCTTCTGTTATTAATTCTAGTAATGAAGTTATTGGTAAACCTTTTCTTGTA
>NZ_WOEI01000048.1 GCF_009733925.1 Streptobacillus canis
AGTTTTACAGCTTTATCATAGATTGTTGGTTCGATTTCTCTAATTCTTCCTACTCTTCTTACTTTTTTTTATTCATAATAAAAGGCTTATACTAAAAATTATATTTTTCAATTTACAGACTTATTTCGATACTCCCAAAAAATCTACAATTTAGTATTTTTACTGACTTGCAGATTCATTAATTATTTCTTCATTTTTTAGTTAAATAATGGTGCTCATACCTACACCATATACGGTTTTATTGGCTTTAAGTAGGTTTTTGTTGCCAACCCGTTGCCAATAGAAATTAATTTTTTTAATATTTTTTACTACTAATTTTTACCATTTCTAATTTATACAAATTTCTCTTGTATATGCATATTATTTTTTTAGAACATACACTCAACACAAACTATATCTATTTTATTAACTTTGAATAAGTTTTGTTGCTATTTTTATATTTTATTTTCCAGAATCAAATTCTTTTATAGACTCCTCTATTTCTTCAATAGATGGTAAATTGCTTTTATATTCCTGCTCAAGTAGTTTACTTATTTCATACTTACTTATTCCTATTGGTTGTGAAATATTTTCAAGTGAATATTCAGCAACTACATTATCTTTATCTCTACAAATCAATATTCCTATGGTTTGATTATCACTATCTGATTTCATATTCTTATTGATAGCCGTTACATAAAAATTGAGTTGACCTACAAATTCCGGTTTAAACTTTTCTGTCTTTAGCTCTACTACCACATAACAATGTAATTTCACATGATAGAAAAGCAAATCTATATAGAAATCACTTTCTCCAACTTTTATATGAACCTGTTTGCCTATATAGGAAAAGCCTGTACCCAATTCCAAAAGGAAAGAAGTTATTTGATTAACCAATGCTTCTTCTAACTCTCTTTCATCATGTTTATCTCTTATTGTTAAAAAATCAAAATTATATGGATCTTTAATTGTTTGTTTCGCAAGACCTGATTGTATTTCCGGTAATCTACTATCAAAATTGGTAACTGCACTTCCAAGTCTTTTATATCTCCATCAATCTGATGTTCCAAAACTATTCTACTCCAACCATTTTCTATTGTTTTACTCACATAAAACAGTGCCTCTTGAACATCTTTACACTTATACATAATCCTTTGATTGTGTCCCCAAGGAATACTTTTTATCTTTTCTTCAACTTTTTCTAATTCGCTTACAGCTTGTAAGCGAATTAAATAATCTTTATAAAACTGATACCAAAATCTTATACTCCTAAGATTTTACTCTAAAAATCCCTTCATATCTGGAAATTCTTTTTTCAAATCTTCACTAAGTATTTTTTCTATCTCCCCAAGAATAATCTTTCTGTTTTTCTACTATTTCCTTACCTAAATTCCAATACAAGTCAAGCAATTCGTAATTAACTTTTACTGCAGCTTTTAATTGACTGCATCTAACTTTTTCCTTTAAATCTAAAAGTAGTTTTTTATATTCACTATCTCCAATTATAGCTAAATCTTTTTTATCCATTTTTATCTCTCCAATCCAATTTTCTTTATTTCTCGAACCAGTGATGCGAGGTTTAATATTTTTATCATAAACAATATTCACATTTTATCATTATATTTTCAGTCTAATTGATATAATTATACCAAAAATATCACTCCTTTTCTATCACTCAGTTTCTTTTGACTTTTCAACTTTGTTCTTGTAATGTTCTTTTGCACATGCTTTTGGTATATTCTTTTTTTGATTTGCTTTTGAAATTCCTAAAGTGCTATTTTTACACTTGTTTTTTCTCTTCTTGCTATGACTTTTTTATAGGCTATTTCTATCTCAATATTTATATTGTTTATGTCCTTGTTTTACTAGTTTACAAACAAAAAAATCTGCAAACTAGCATTTTTACTAAGTTGCAGATTATTTTGTTATTTGTCTATTTTTGTTTTAGCTCTGGTGCCCATACTCTCGCTTATACAATTTTATTGGCTTTATACAGATTTTTATTGCAAAGCCATTGCCATTAATTTTTATTTTACTATATCAAACTTTAAAGCAAACAATGCTCTAAATCTTTTATTGTATTCTATTGAAGTATCTATATTTAATCTTGATATATCAAAGTTTACTCCTAAACTTACTTTAGGTGTAAATATCTTATAGTCTGTATTAAATCCTATATTTGAAT
>NZ_WOEI01000049.1 GCF_009733925.1 Streptobacillus canis
ATATTTAAAGTTAGATACTAATTCATCTATTTTTGATACATCTAAGGACTTACCACTTTTTAAATCACTATTTAAACTTACAGCTAAGCTTTCTTCTTTTCCATTGTATATTATTCTATCTATTTCTATGGCTTGCATAATAAAGGGTATAAGGGTTAGAGTTATTAGTTTTTTCATAATTGCCTTTCTATTTTTATTATTCTATACCTTCTTCTTTCTCTTTTCTTTCAAATAGTTCTAATATCATTTCTCCTAATTCTTTTTCTGTTGGTTTTGTTTCAAAACAATGTTTTGTCCATTCTGGTTGACTTTCTCTAACTGAAAAAGCACTGCCGTTTTTCATAAACAATTCTAATTTAAATTGATTATTTGTTTCACAAAATCCAATTAAATTATATTTTTCCATAACTTTTTTTGAACTAGATAGATTAAACCATTTCATACTCCACTTTGAATTTATATCATTCATTATTAATTCATCATCACTATTACTTAACGCAAAAAAAACAAGTTCTCCAATTTTTTCACTATTTTGCTTTGATAAATATGAAATAATAGCAAAGTCTTTTTGTGTTATTAGACCAACTTCATCAATTCCACTTATTGTAATAAGCATTCTATATTTTTCTTTTTTTTTCTCTTTATAAATGTATACATCTTTCATAAAATTACACTCCTAACAATTATTTTATTATCGTAATATTTATATCTATTCCTTTAGATTTGGCATATTCTAAGCCTTTTTTAAAAGCATTAATATGATGTATTTTTAACGGAACATTATTTATAACAACATTTAAAATTTTTTTATTAATTTGATCTTTCTTTAATATTTTACCATTTTTCCCATCTTGAATAAAATCAACAATTTCATCAACATACTTCTTTAAAACATTATACATACCTGTTTCAGTTTGATACGTTTTTGCTCCCTCTAAATACATACTTTTTACACTTGTCGCTGTCTTAGTAGCTGCATCATAATGATCAAATGTTTTAAAAGTTCTTCCCAAATTATTCCCTAAAGCTTCATCTATTTTAAGTCCTGTCGTTACCGTTCCATCAACTTTTAAACCTAAATTTATTTCCTTTACATCTATTCCCATTTTAGTTAATTCTTGTATTTCTCTTTTTACTTTCAAAATTGCATTGCCTACATCTAATGCTTCATCTGTTTTTGAAATACTTTCAACTATTTTTTTACCCTTATTTAATACTTTTTTACCACTTTCTTTTAAACTAGATAAAACTGCTTTTAGTTCATTTATATCTGTTATCTTTTTACCAATTTCTACTATTTTTCCATCTTTTATAGCTACCGTATATACATCTTTACCAATTTGTGTTACACCTACAAAAGTTGCAACTCCTTTAGATACTCTATATGCATCATCTCCTAAAATTTTTTTCAATAATGTATCACAATCTCCATATAAAGTACCACAACTTACATATTTATTAATTTCATCTAATCCATCTATAACTGATACTGTTAATACTACTACTTGTCCTGCTGTAAGTTTTCCTACTTTGAATCCATATTTCACTAAAGTTTTTGCACTTACATAAACATCCATTGTTATTAATCCAGCAGGAACATTCTCTTTTATTGTTGCCCAAACTTTTTTAGAAAAATCTTTTATTAAATTATCACTAACAACCTCTGCATCACTTGGCATACTTGATACATCATCTTTTGGTAATTCTTCTATTTCTTCACTACCATTTATTACATACTCTGAATATATATTGCCTGGTGTTGCTCCTAATAATTTCCCTTCTTCTGTTTTTCTTCCCTCTTCATGTATTCCATATTCTCTTGCTAGTGCTTTCTTAAACTCTAACTCACTCATATCTCCAAATGTATATACATTTCCAT
>NZ_WOEI01000050.1 GCF_009733925.1 Streptobacillus canis
AATATTAATATGATAATGTCTTAATATAATTAAAATAAAAATGTCCTAATTAAGTATAAGATTAAAAATAAAATTAATTAAATAATATATGATATAATATCTTTTGTAATTTTAATAGTAAGAAAGGTGTTATACATATGAGAAAGGTTGAGTTAAATATGAATGAAGAATTAAAATACAAAGTTATTAAAAAGGTTGTAGAAACAATTGGTAATAAAATTAATGCCTCAATAAAATTAAATCTATCTATACGTCAAATAAATAGATTAATTAAAGTTTTTAAAGAAAAAAGTAAAGTAGTATTTATTCATGGAAATAAAGGGAAAACTTCTAATAGAAAAGTATCTGATGTTTTAAAAAGAAATATCATCGATTTGTATAAGAATAAATACTATGATGCTAATATTAAACATTTCACAAAGTTATTATATGTATTAGAGATATTTTACTACAAAAGTATATTTTATCCCATAGAGCATCTAGAAACGTTAAAAATAAAGTTAAACAACAACTAATATGCCTAAACAATAAAAAACTCTCAAATAAACTTAAAAATGATATTTTAAATAAAATAGATAGAATTGATCATAATCCACACTGTAAAAGACAAAAATCAAAATATTTTGGTGAGTTAATACAAATGGATGACTCTACAAATACTGTTGTAGGTGCTTATCTTGATTATGAAGAAACTTTAAATGGTTATTACAACCTTTTACATCAAATTATTGAAAATTATGGAATACCTGTAGCTTTATATACAGATAAAAGAACTGTTTTTGAATATAAAAAGAAAAACTCTAATGCTATTGATAAAGATACTCATACACAATTTTCATATGCTTGTCATCAATTAGGTATTGAAATTAAAACTACCAGCATATCTCAAGCAAAGGGCTTAGTTGAAAAAGTTAACGACACCTTCCAACTAAGATTACCTATAGAGCTTAAAATAGCTGGTATTAAAAAAATTGAAGAGGCAAACGTCTTCCTAAAAGAGTATTTAAAAAAATACAATAATCAATTTGCTCTTCAAGTAAATAATATCAAAAATGTCTTTGAAAAACAAGAAGATATGGAATTAATTAAATATATATTAGCTGTTATGGATAAAAGAATAGTTAAAAATGATCATAGTATTAAATTTAATAATAATAGTTATTTCTTAATAGATGAAGATAGTAATAGACAGTATATTAAAGCAAAAACAGAAGTATTAGTTATTAAAGCATTTGATAAAAATATTTATGCTAGT
>NZ_WOEI01000051.1 GCF_009733925.1 Streptobacillus canis
GGAAAGGTAGAAATATAAAATAAAAATATGAAATTAAAATTAAATAGAAAACTAGAATTGTTAAAAAAAGATGAGTTTGAAATAGTTGAAATATTAAATGAAATATTAGCAGAATATAGAAAAATAGAAATAAAAGATGATATTTTAGTAGATTTAATAGAAGATATAGAATACATTCTTAATAGTAAACTTGAAAAAACACTTAAAATATATTATTCTATATTATTTTTAAGTAATAATCAAAGATTAATAAATAAATATAATGGTATAGATGTGGTGTAATATGGAAAAAATAATAGGTCTACAGAAAAAACTATATAAAATATTAAATAAGTATGGAAATGTAATAAAAGATAAACAAGAAACTTTTTTTCTATTTGAAATGTATTATAAAGAAGAAAATTTAAATTTAAAAGAAAAAATAAGATATACAAAAAAAATAGGGAATTTAAATTTTGTATTAGAGATGTATTTAATACCTTTTTTGATGAGTCTTAGTTTAGAAGAATGTATCTATATTCAAAAAAAGAATGATGAAGAAAATATATTTATAGAAAAAAATAATATAGAAAAACATAATTATATTCTTTTTAAAAAAGATAGCTATTTACTTAAACAAAATATTAGTATTCATAAACGTTTTTCGTCTAGAGATAAACGCAATATAGAAATAAATGGATTTTAATGTATCTTCAAATGTTTAATCTTATTCTTTTAAGAAAAGCTTTTATTACTTTACCTAAAAATAAGGAATCTTATGTAAGGAGATTTATAGAAAATGATAATAGAAATATATAATATAGATTTGCGTAAATGTGAATATAGAGTGATTGGCAAAATAGATGAATCTAAATTTAAAGTGGTAACTAAAATTTTTGAAAATAAAAATAATATTGAAATAGAAAAATTATATTACAAATATATAAACAAAGAAATAGAAGAAATAAAAGAATTAAGTTCAGGGATAGAAGGATTTTTAAACTTAAATATAGTGGAAACAAAAGATGATTTACTACCAATAGAAAATTATACGAATTCACAGCCTTATTCTAGTTTAGTTAGATTTGAAATTTAAAAAATAATATGTTTATGAAAAATAAATAATTTAAAAACAGGTTCTTATAAAAACAATTAATTGTATCAGGTGAATCAAATGTTGTTTTTTGGGGTAATGATATAAAGAATATTTATTTAGGATTTTTGAAGATTCTTCAAGGTATAATATAGGGAGGAGTCAAAA
>NZ_WOEI01000052.1 GCF_009733925.1 Streptobacillus canis
ATTTTAAATTTATTATTCAGCTATTTCAGCAACTACTCCTGATGCTACTGTTCTTCCACCTTCTCTGATTGAGAATCTTAATCCTGTTTCAATCGCGATTGGGTGAATTAATTCTACTGATACTGAAATATTATCTCCAGGCATTACCATTTCTACTCCTTCTGGTAAGTTTACTTCTCCTGTAATATCAGTTGTTCTGAAGTAGAATTGTGGTTTGTACCCTGTAAAGAATGGTGTATGTCTTCCACCTTCTTCTTTTGTTAATACGTATATTTCTCCTCTGAACTTAGTATGTGGTTTGATTGAATTTGGTTTAGCTAATACTTGTCCTCTTTCAACTTCTTCTTTCTTAATTCCTCTTAATAATGCTCCTATATTATCTCCAGCTTCTCCTGAATCTAATAATTTTCTGAACATTTCTATTCCCGTTACTGTTGATTTAGCTGTATCTTTTATACCTACTATTTCTACTTCTTCTCCAACTTTAACTGTTCCTCTTTCTACTCTTCCTGTAACAACTGTTCCTCTTCCTGTTATTGTCATTACATCTTCTATTGGCATTAGGAATGGTTGGTCAACTGGTCTTTCTGGTGTTGGGATGTATGTATCTACTTGGTTGATTAATTCAACGATTTGATCTTCCCATTTAGTTTCTCCATTTAATGCTCCTAATGATGATCCTCTTACTACTGGTATGTCATCCCCTGGGAATCCATATTCAGATAATAATTCTCTTACTTCCATTTCTACTAATTCTAATAATTCTTCTTCTTCAACCATGTCTACTTTGTTTAAGTATACTACAATGTAAGGAACTCCAACTTGTCTTGCAAGTAAGATATGTTCTCTTGTTTGTGGCATTGGTCCATCTGCTGCTGATACTACTAAGATAGCTCCATCCATTTGTGCTGCCCCTGTAATCATGTTTTTAACATAGTCAGCATGGCCTGGACAGTCTACGTGTGCGTAGTGTCTTGTTTCTGATTCGTACTCAATGTGAGCTGTGTTTATTGTAATTCCTCTTTCTCTTTCTTCTGGTGCTTGGTCGATGTTTTCAAAATCAACTTTTTGCGCTAATCCTTTTGATGCTAATACTTTTGAAATAGCTGCTGTTGTTGTTGTTTTACCGTGATCTACGTGTCCTATTGTTCCAACGTTTACGTGTGGTTTACTTCTTTCAAACTTTTGTTTTGCCATTTT
>NZ_WOEI01000053.1 GCF_009733925.1 Streptobacillus canis
AAGGGGCTGTTGAAAAGTCCTAATTAATGAAAAGAGATAAAAAACATATGAAAATTCATATAAATTTTATCTCTTTTTTTTACAAAAAAAGTATATTAAATCACTTAAAAACTAGATAAAATCAAGGTTTTGTGATATAATATACTTATGAAATCTTTTGCTAATTATACAACAATTTCTGAAATAAAGCAAACAAAACTTTTTAATGCTTTTTACTACCAAATAGAAGAAGGAGATCCCGTATTGGAATTAATAAATATATTGGAGGAATTAGATTTAACTGAATTTAAAAAAATGTTTCAATACAAAACAAAGATTAATCCTATCAGACTTCTAGCTGTAATAATATATGCATATTCAAGAAAAGTTAAATCGCTTAGAGAAATAGAAAATTATTGTAATGAAAATATCAAATTTAAGTATTTACTTGATGGTACTAAATTAAAAGCATATGCTAATAAATATACTTTTGTATGGAAAAAAGCAGTTATTAAAAATAAAGAAAAGAATAAAATAAAAATAATAGAACTAATTAGTGAATTCAACTCGTATTATGTCATCAAAAAACATACAAATTGTTAAATGAAGAATATGAGAGACATTTAAATATATGAATAATGGTCAATTAAAACCTGGATATAATCTACAAATTGGTGTATCTAGTGAATTAATAGTTGATTTTAAAATTTTTTCTAATCCAACAGATACAAATACATTGATACCTTTTTTAGAATTATGAATACTTAGAGAGTAAAGGGTTAATTTCATATATAAAACCACAAAATTATGAGAAATCTAAAAGTAGAGCTTTTAAAAAAGATTTAAATAGAATAGAGAATATAGTAATAATTCTAAAGAAAATATTGAAACTATTATTGGGAAAGAGTTAAGATTAAATCGTTCAATTCAAGTAGAAGGAGCATTTGCAGTAATAAAAGAAGATATGAAAGTTAGAAAATTGAAAGTAAGAGGTAATAACTCTGTTAATAGAGAACTTACATTTCTAATAATGGGATATAATTTTAAAACACATATAAATAAACTAAAGAATAATAAAAAGGGTAATATATTACACAAGATAAAAGAAATATCATAAATACTTAAAATATTTAAACCCTTATTTTTGTTGTACAAAAAAATTAATAAAATAGAAGGAATTATCTAATTTTTTTAGATTAATCCCTTCTATTTTTTT
>NZ_WOEI01000054.1 GCF_009733925.1 Streptobacillus canis
CCTTTAGTATTTAATGATCCTGAAGCTTTATACACTAAATTCCCTGTTTCATTTAATCCTGAAATACCTAATGCAAATGCATGTTCACCGTTATAGTAACCATATGCACCTGCAATATTATGTCTATGTCCTGCAATGTTGCTTACTTGTGGTAAGTTAGCCATTGCTACTGCTGAAGCTACTCCTGAATTTGCTGAACTTGTTGATGTCTCTACATTATTTAATTTTTCTTTTACTTCATCACTTAAATCTATGATTACATCTGTTCCTTTTGCTTCTGTCTTAACTAATCCTGAACCTTTTATTCCAAATGTTAATCCATTTTCTTTATTTAAGTTTTGTCCGTCTGTTTTTCCACTATCTCCTTCTAATTTTATAGTGTTACTTCCTAATGCATTTACCGCAGCTACTACACTTCCACTTGTAACTAATCCTGCTTCATTTGCTGTACTTGCTCTTCCTCCTGTTGTTGATGTTATTTCTCCTAACGTTACTCCTACTGTAAATACTTTTTCTTTATTTTCTTCTACTGATGTAACTGTTATTGGTCCATTACCTTTTACTACAACATTTGGTGTTGCTAATGCTTCTATTTTAGTTGTCATATTATTTATTACTGAATGTAATTGTGATCCATTAATTGCATCTGTTGATGTAGCTGATATCCATCCTGCTGCTACATTTTGGATTCTTCTTTCTTTTCCTGCTGATCCTACTGATACTATACCTGCTGGTGCTCCTCCCGCAAAGTTTAATGTTATTCCATTTATTGTATCTGTATTATATTCTCCCATTACTTTAGATGCTCCTGCTGTTGCATTCTTACTTCCATTTCCTAAATATACTGAGTTATCTTCTGTCGCTACTATATCATTTCCTACTGCTACTATATTTTTCCCAGATACTTTAAAGTTTGATTCTTCTTTTGTTGTATTAAATCCTAATACTATATTTCCTTCTGCTTTTGCATCTGCTGTTCCTTTTAATATATGGTTATTTCC
>NZ_WOEI01000055.1 GCF_009733925.1 Streptobacillus canis
AATGGATTTAAAGCAGTACATGGAATAAACCTAGAAATAAAAGATGGAGAATTCATGGTATTTGTAGGACCATCAGGATGTGCAAAATCAACAACACTAAGAATGATAGCAGGATTAGAAGACATAACAGGAGGAGAAGTATATATAGGAGATACATTAGTAAATGATGTACCACCAAAAGATAGAGGAATAGCAATGGTGTTCCAAAACTATGCCCTATACCCACATATGACAGTATATGAGAATATGGCATTTGGATTAAAGTTAAAGAAGACACCAAAAGAAGAAATAGATAGAAGAGTAAAAGAAGCAGCAGAGAAGTTAGAGATAACAGAGTTACTTGATAGAAAACCAAAAGAAATGTCAGGAGGACAAAGACAAAGGGTGGCCTTAGGACGTGCAATAGTAAGAGAACCAAAAGTATTCTTATTTGACGAACCATTATCAAACTTGGATGCTAAATTAAGGGTATCAATGCGTGTAAGAATAACACAATTACACCAAGAGTTAAAGACAACAATGATATATGTAACACATGACCAAGTAGAAGCTATGACAATGGGAGATAGAATAACAGTATTAAAACTAGGAAGAATAATGCAAGTAGATACACCACTTAACTTATATCATAAACCGGCAAACAAATTCGTAGCAGGGTTTATAGGATCACCAACAATGAACTTATTAGAGGGAGAATTAGTAAAACAAGGAGAAGCGACATTTATTAATTTAAATGGAGCATTAATAGAATTACATCCAAGTAAGGCAGAGAAGGTACAAGGATATGTAGGTAAGAAGGTAATATTTGGAATAAGACCGGAGAATATAGTAACGACAAAAGAAGAAAATAGTTATACACAGGTAGGAGAAGTATCGGTAGTAGAACAAATGGGAAATGAAGAATATATCTACTTTAAACTAGCAGGATTACAAATGACATGTAGAATGAATGTAGATGGAATAAGTGATAC
>NZ_WOEI01000056.1 GCF_009733925.1 Streptobacillus canis
GAAGCAGAAGCTATAGAAAAGGTAAATTATTCAGAACTAGGTAGAGAACTTAATAAAGATCCAAGGACAATAAAAAAATATATACATACAGACACAGAAAAGTTAAAAATTAAGAAAAGAATATTTGTATAGATATTTAAAAGATAATCATAATATGAAAGGTTCTTCATCAGCATTTAGGACATATATACTTAAAAATCCAGATATAAATGATAAATTTAGAAAACATAATAGTAAATCTACTAGAACTGTTAGATTTGAAACAGAGTATGGTAAACAAGCACAAGTTGATTGGAAAGAAAGTTTTCAAGTTATACTTAAAGATTTAAGTAAGGTAGAAATAAATATATTCACATATCTTTTATCAAATTCTAGATATAGAGTTAATATATTATCTTTAAGTAAATCAAGAAAAGTACTATTTGATTTTTTAGATAAATCATTTATGGATGAGTCTAGAACTAAAAATTCTGAAGGTAAAATAAATAATGAGTTTAATCAATTTGCAAAAGACTATGGATTTAAGCCTAATATATGTATGGCAAAAAGACGTTGAAGCTACTATGAAGGTTATTGATCAAATTAAGGCATATAATGGAGATTTAGACTATGATGGATTATTAAAACTTGTGCAAAAGATAAATGATGAAGAAAATATTAGATTCCATCAAAGTTATCAAAAGATACCAGTAAAACATTTAGAAAAAGAAAAAGCTTTCTTACAACCACTACCATGTGAAAGTATAAGAAAGCAATATAAG
>NZ_WOEI01000057.1 GCF_009733925.1 Streptobacillus canis
CTATTTTTCTATATTCTGCTAATATTTCATTTAATATTTCAACTATTTCAAACTCATCTTTTTTTAACAATTCTAGTTTTCTATTTAATTTTAATTTCATATTTTTATTTTATATTTCTACCTTTCCCTCTTTTTGTTTTACTATCATTTATAGAGCCATCTGTATTTATTGTAAATTTATACTTACCTAAATGGTCGTATACTTCAACTTCTTTTCCATTATATATTATTCTATCTATTTCTGTAGCTTGCATAATAAAGGGTATAAGGGTTAGTATTATTAGTTTTTTCATAACACTCTTTAATAATAACATATCTCTAACCAAAACTTTACAAAAGTTTGATTTTTAAATAATAAGTCATCTTCTTTGTTTTTATCTATAAGTTTCTTTTCTATAAAAAATCTTTTAATAAAACTACTAATAGAAGCATCTAATATTATTACATCACTATAAGCTACATGAAATACCGGTGTTTTATCACTATCTACTACTTGTGAAATGAAATAACCTTCATATGTTAAAGGTATTAATCCTTCTGCTTCATTAAATCTTCTCTCCATTTCATCATATCTTTCATCTTCATCTTCTGGTTCTGGTCCCCATAAACTTTCTGGCCAATTTAACCTATTCATATTCCATTCTTCATCATAATATTTTATATACTCTTTTATTTTATTTACATTTTCTATAGAAAAATCTGCATAATTTATAGTATATTCATTTAAAGGCATTCCTT
>NZ_WOEI01000058.1 GCF_009733925.1 Streptobacillus canis
TCTTTTACTCCTCTTGCTTTTAATGAACTAAGTACTGATAACCAAAGTTTTGAATTTTCAGCATCCCCTATCTCAATTGATAATACATCCTTTTTTCCATTAATATCTATACCTAATATTACATATGCTGCCTTCTTAGAGACCTTACCTTCATCTCTTACTGAAAAATGTGTTGCATCAATAAAAACTACTGGATATACTTTCTCTAAAGCTCTATTCTTCCATTCTTCTGCTATAGGTAATATTTTATTAGTAACATTAGTTATTAATGATTCATCCATATCAAATCCGTATATTTCTTCTATTGTATCTGATATATCTTTATTTGACATCCCTCTTGAATACATTGATAGTATTTTACTTTCTATATGACTTATATCTCTTTTTCCTGCTGTAGAATTAACTGTTTTAGATTTATATCCATTTCTATAGTTATCTCTTTCTTCATCATGTTCATAATATGGTGTTTGCATATGTTGTTCAAATTCTGCTTCTAACATTTTCTTTATTGTAGATCCTAGCATTTGTTTTACAGCATCTTCTATATCTGTAATATTTTTAAATTCATTGTTTTGAATTAGAAGTTTTGCAGCTTTATCGTAGGCTGTTTCTTCCATTTCTCTAATTCTTCTTGTTCTTCTTACTTTTTTTTCTTCGTTCATAGCAAAAGCCTCCTTGATATTTTTATTATATCATAAGAGGCTTTTACTAAAA
>NZ_WOEI01000059.1 GCF_009733925.1 Streptobacillus canis
TGATCATAGTATTAAATTTAATAATAATAGTTATTTCTTAATAGATGAAGATAGTAATAGACAGTATATTAAAGCAAAAACAGAAGTATTAGTTATTAAAGCATTTGATAAAAATATTTATGCTAGTGTTGATGATAAGATATATCGTCTAGAAGAAATACCATCACATAAAGAATACTCAGAAAATTTTGATTTTAAAGAAAAAGAAGTTCAAGAAGAAAAGGTTAATAAAAGATATATACCTCCAATGAATCACTCTTGGAAAAAGGCTAGTTTTGAAAAATATCTTGAAAAAATGAAGCACCGTTCTTAACCTAAAAAAACGGTGCTCATATTAACAAATTTTTGGGACATTTTCATTTTTACTTGACACTTTTTTACGTAAATATTTACAAACATTTTGAATTTGATGTAAATTTTCCTGTAAGTCTTCTTAACGAGCTAGCTAAGGAACTAGTTTTTAAAATAAATCGAAAGTAAAGACTTACAAAAAAGGTAGAAAACCTAAAAATTCATTAGATGTTATGTTTAAAATAATTCTTTTATCTGCTTTTTATTCTGAATTAGAATTAAGAAAGATAATAAGAAATTGCAATGAAAATATTAACTTCATATATCTTCTTAACGGTGAAGAAGCACCTAAATTAACAAGATTACAAAATTTTATTGAGAGA
>NZ_WOEI01000060.1 GCF_009733925.1 Streptobacillus canis
CTATTCATATTCCATTCTTCATCATAATATTTTATATACTCTTTTATTTTATTTACATTTTCTATAGAAAAATCTGCATAATTTATAGTATATTCATTTAAAGGCATTCCTTCTTTATATAAATTTTGTAAACACTTAGGCATTCTAAAATTATATATCTTTTCTATTTTTTCTATATCTTCATCACTTACTGGTGGTAATAATTCAATATTATTTTTTCTTACTTCTTTTAATATATTTTCAAACATACTCTCACTCTCCTATTTTAATTTAATAAATGTTTCATAATGATCTACTGTATAATATATAGAGCCATCACTTCCAAATACTATCCTTATTTTATTTCTATCATTTATTTTTGGGTGTATATCAAATTCTCTATATTCATATTCTATAGGTAATTTACTATCTCTATTTAACCACTTCCTATTTCCTCTTACCCCTTTTGGAGGATTAAATTTATTTTTTTCAATTTTTTTAATAACTTCATATACTTCTTCTGGAATATCTTCTCTTATTTCAAAATTTACTGTTTTTATTACCTTTGTTTTATTATTACTAACCTCAACAACTCCATTGTCTATTTTATATTTATATAAATTTACTGTCTGTTCTTTCCAATTATCTTAAAATATTTGCTAATCTATTTGATTCAACTGCGCTACATAAATTAA
>NZ_WOEI01000061.1 GCF_009733925.1 Streptobacillus canis
TATTTTTATTTTTTGTTGGAGCATGTGTAAGAATAAATTCAGAAGGTGCAATGATAAAAGATTTAAGAGAAAGAGGAATAGCTATAAAAAGGAGAACTATAGATTTAGAGGCCTTTTATATGATAGGGTCTGGTCCAAATGAAATAACATATATGTGGTTATATCCACCTGTAAAAAATAAAAGTAAATATATAAGTTTAAAATCTAAGTTACTTGTTCCAGTTACTTCTTTTGGTTATGGATTATCACGTAGAGAATTATTAGAAAAAGGTTATAGGATATATGTATTAAATGATTTAATATTTAATAAAGAAAAGGGAAATGACTTTAGAGGGATGGAAAAAATATTAGATGAGTATAGTGAAAAATACAAAGTGTTTGCAGGTGCTTGGATAGAAAATTATGGATATTTAAATAGAATATTTGAGTTAAAAGGGAAAGAAGGAAGTTTCTATCAATATTTTAGGGAAAATGGGGAATTAGTATATAAAGAGGTTTCTATAACATGGGAAGAATTTAAAGAAAAAGAAGAAGAGAATGAGAAAAAGTTTTCTAAAATATCTTCAGAATACTTCAAAGAAGTGAGACAATTTGAAACAATGAATTGGGATGAATATGCAGAAAC
>NZ_WOEI01000062.1 GCF_009733925.1 Streptobacillus canis
TAAGTTATCAAATTTTAATCTCATTACAAGTCTATTAGTATAATATTTGGTGTACACTATGCTTCTGTTATTAATTCTAGTAATGAAGTTATTGGTAAACCTTTTCTTGTAACTAATAATGCTTCTGTTTTCTCTAAATTAAAAGATACTTTAAAAGATTACAATAAAGAAGATGTTTTAATAGTTATTGAATCTACTTCTATTTATGGAAATAACCTTATTAAGTATTTCTATAATCTTGGATTTAAAATTACTATTTTAAATCCTATACTTACAAATAAATTAAGAAAAGCTTCTATACGTAATGCTAAAAATGATAAGATAGATTCTATCTCTATTGCTCAAACAGCATTACTTTGTGCTTATTCTTTATTTAAAGAAGAAGATTACAATAATATTGAACTTAAAGAACTTTCTAGATTTAGAAGAAATCTAAAAAAATCTATTGCTTCTTTAAAAACAAAGCTTACTTCTTGTATTGATGAAGCTTTCCCTGAATATATTAGCTTTTTTAATTCTGGTATTCATAC
>NZ_WOEI01000063.1 GCF_009733925.1 Streptobacillus canis
GAAATAAGTCTGTAAATTGAAAAATATAATTTTTAGTATAAGCCTTTTATTATGAATAAAAAAAAGTAAGAAGAGTAGGAAGAATTAGAGAAATCGAACCAACAATCTATGATAAAGCTGTAAAACTTCTAATTTAATTCAAAATAATGAATTTAAAAATATTATAGATAACGTAGCTATAAAGAAAATAAAAGTGATAACAATAAAGAAGTGAATTAAGGAAACTAATATATCTCAAAATGTATTTTGAATTAATATGTTTATGCGGTTTAGAAATGCTATACATTTAATATTTGTAGTTGCTGATAAATATGATTTGTTAAGATAATCTGATTGTATTTTAAGAGATATAAGAATAAGATTGATAAATTTAAGAAAGAATTATTAAATTTGATTAATAATCTTAATTTATGTAGCGCAGTTGAATCAAATAGATTAGCAAATATTTTAAGATAATTGGAAAGAACAGACAGTAAATTTATATAAATATAAAATAGACAATGGAGTTGTTGAGGTTAGTAATAATAAAA
>NZ_WOEI01000064.1 GCF_009733925.1 Streptobacillus canis
AAGATAATATTTTCAAAATTATGTATAAATCTATGACTTAATAGATCTAATATATCTTGTTTATTTAAATTTTCTTGATAATTAAAATCAAAATCATCTATACCTTTATCTGTAAGTTTTAATAAAGTATCTACAAAAGATAAATTATTTGTATTAAATTCTTCTATTACTCTGTCTAAATTAGAACCTATTTCTTTTAATTTAAGATATTCAAAATTATCTATTAATCTTTGGTATGTTGTTTTTTCCATGTCACTCCTATCATAGCTAAATTATTTTTTGTTATTTCTTCTATTTTATTATCATTGAATTTAAGTGTTGTTTTCATCAATTCTTTGTAATGTGCTTCATAGTAATTTATGTTATTTTCAGAAATATGATGAATTGTTATTAAATTTGTGCTACAATACATGTATAATATATCATCTATTTGTTGCACATCAATAATTTTACCTATATATTTAGATGGTACTGAATATTTCTTTTTATGGTAAGTTATTAAAGATGAATTATCAACTTTTA
>NZ_WOEI01000065.1 GCF_009733925.1 Streptobacillus canis
TAGTTTATGTTCTTCTTTTATCTTACTATTTAGTCCTATAGATATATTATGTATCTTATCTCTTCTATTTAATACATCTTCTAAATATGATTTCCTATCTATATATGAATATGAACTTATTAAATTAATAGATTTATTTATCTTCCTATCTAACTTTATCTCATATCTATTAGATATACCTGAAATATCATATATATTATCATTTTCTGTTATTATACTTCTTAAATATCTTGAATTACCATATGTTAAATATATCTTATTACTTCTTATTGGAAAAGATAGATTAATATTTAAGTTTTCATTTCTTCTTGCACGCCTTTTATCTTTTACTTCTTCTAGTTCTTCTCCTGGAAGTAGTTCATCTATACTTTTACCTTCTTTTCTATTTGGTAGTATAGGTCTTACAAAAGTATATGATATATCTAGTTTTTCATTTAATATTAAACCTTCAAGACCTGTAGAAATATTATATCTATATTTACCTTCTTCAACATCTTCTCCATGATTATCAAATGATAGT
>NZ_WOEI01000066.1 GCF_009733925.1 Streptobacillus canis
ATTGATAAAATCAACATTTTATGGTGTAATTAGTTATGCTTAAAATACAGTTGAATAGTATCACAAATACAAAAGAAAATCAACTTTTTAACGTAAATAATTACAAACATTTTGAATTTGATGTAAATTTTCCTGTAAGTCTTCTTAACGAGCTAGCTAAGGAACTAGTTTTTAAAAATAAATCGAAAGTAAAGACTTAAAAAAAGGTAGAAAACCTAAAAATTCATTAGATGTTATGTTTAAAATAATTCTTTTATATGCTTTTTATTCTGAATTAGAATTAAGAAAGATAATAAGAAATTGCAATGAAAATATTAACTTCATATATCTTCTTAACGGTGAAGAAGCACCTAAATTAACAAGATTACAAAATTTTATTGAGAGATATAAAGAAGATATCATAGATTTACTTTATCAATTTGTATCAATATTAATATAAATGAAAATGAAGTATTTATTGATGGAACAAAGATAGAAGCTTTTTCGT
>NZ_WOEI01000067.1 GCF_009733925.1 Streptobacillus canis
GTGGTTTTATATATGAAATATACTCATTATCAAATAAATATTTTAAGTTTTCATAACTTTCATAACCTGCATCAGCAACAACATTTTTAAAATTATATCCATTTGATTTAATATGTTCCATAAATACAGGTAAACTCTTATAATCTGTAGGGGTTTGAAACATTTTAAAATCTAATATGTAATTACTATTAACAACTATCTGTACATTATATACAGGTATTAATTGTCCATTTCTCATGTAATCTTTTTTAGATCTCATAAATACTGCATCTTTATCTGTTTTAGAATAACTATTTCTATCCCCTAATATTTCTAAGAGATTTTACTTCTTCTTCTAAAACTATTTCAGCTAAATTTAACTCCGAACCTTTTAATGCAAGATAGTCTAAAAGGATTCTCTCTAATTTTATTTTATTATTTTTTTGAAAATATTTTATGCTCCCCTTCCAAACGAAAAAGCTTCT
>NZ_WOEI01000068.1 GCF_009733925.1 Streptobacillus canis
TGCCCTTAATTAGCTTTTTAATCATCGTTTTTTGTTTTACAGTTTAACTACTTATCTTTTCTTTCGTCTCTGTTTAAAGTTGTAATTCTTTACTTTCTACTATTCATTTCTCATTGTCCTATGTTTTCTTGGTGGAGATAAGCGGGTTCGAACCGCTGACCTCCGCAGTGCAAGTGCGGCGCTCTCCCAGCTGAGCTATATCCCCATAAACAATAGTGTCTTTTTTCTGGTGGGCATAGCTGGACTCGAACCAGCGACCCCTGCGTTATCAGCACAGTGCTCTAACCACCTGAGCTATACGCCCTTATTTAAAAGACTTATAAAAGGAATAAATAAAGCAAACAAAACATTAAAGTATTTAAGTTAATCAATATCTTTATTTTGTATTCTCCTTAGAAAGGAGGTGATCCATCCGCACCTTCCGGTACGGATACCTTGTTACGACTT
>NZ_WOEI01000069.1 GCF_009733925.1 Streptobacillus canis
AAGATAATATTTTCAAAATTATGTATAAATCTATGACTTAATAGATCTAATATATCTTGTTTATTTAAATTTTCTTGATAATTAAAATCAAAATCATCTATACCTTTATCTGTAAGTTTTAATAAAGCATCTACAAAAGATAAATTATTTATATTAAATTCTTTTATTTTATTATCATTGAATTTAAGTGTTGTTTTCATCAATTCTTTGTAATGTGCTTCATAGTAATTTATGTTATTTTCAGAAATATGATGAATTGTTATTAAATTTGTGCTACAATAGATGTATAACGAATTATCTATTTGTTGAACATCAATAATTTTACCTATATATTTAGATGGTACTGAATATTTCTTTTTATGGTAAGTTATTAAAGATGAATTATCAACTTTTAGATTATGAGTTTTAATCTTATATTGCTTTCTTATACTTTCAC